>CP063163.1:340000-540000 GCA_014960805.1 Cytobacillus suaedae
TTTAGTTTCATAAATTTTTGCAATAGGTCATTGTATCCCGTAAAGTAGGCTTCATTTTCGGAAACCTCTATATCTTCAATCGAATTTTCGCTGATAACAGGCATAGTCATTGCGTTTTGATCAATGTTTAACTCTTTAAGCTTTGTGGTCATTAAATCTTCCAAATTAATGTTTACCATTATGACTTCAATCTGATTTTCACTAAATAGGATATTATTTGCTTCTAATTCTTGTATGAATACCTCAGCATCCTCTGAATCGGCAAGGGTAAAGTCAGAGGGTACACTATTTCTTGCTGATGCCTCAGCCGAGTAGTACGATATATAGCTTAGCGATAATAAGCCAATCGCTAATCCAGATACTGTTGTAATAATAGTAAGCAGTAGAGCGTTTGATTTCATTCTAAACATGATGGAGGAAATAGATAAGACCTCATGAATGTTTAAATAACCGCCCTTTCTTTTTCTAATAAGATTAAAAATGATACTAACCGAGCTTTTAAAAAACAAGTAGGTTCCTAGGATAACAGAAGTTAGTATAAAGAGCATCGCTAGAAAAAGTTCATTCATTTGTGTAAATGCACCATTGAATAATTTCGAGGAAACGTAATATCCAATTGTAATAAAGGAAATCCCGATAACCCCAATAATCACTTCAATTATTGAAATCTTTTTCACTTTTCCCTCTGCAGATGACAAGACTCTAAATAAAGATAGAATCGTCTGTCTTCGTATAAAAAAGTAATTCATTAACATAATTAAAAGGTAGATGATTGAAAAAACAATTAGGGTTTGGATAAATGCATTAGTTGAAAATTGAAGAGTTGTGTTTGTTTCAATTCCTACAACACTCAAGAAAATCATCATAATTAATTTTGAAAAAGAAAATCCAATGAAAATTCCTATTCCCATAGAGCCGAAATAAAGAATAAAGTTCTCTGCACTTAAAATTCGGTGTATTTTACCCTTAGTCATCCCTATTAACTGAAATAATCCAACTTCCTGACTACGACGCTTTATGAAAATATTATTAGCATATAACAGAAAAATCGATACAATTGCTACTAGTAAAACAGATGCTGCCCTTATAGAGGCTGCCCCTTTAATCGAACCTTTTGTTTCATCAAGTGCAGGGTCATATTGTAACGTCACAAAAGAGAAATAGAGGGCAACACTAAAAATGAGTGCAAATAGATAGAGATAATAGTTTTTAATGTTCTTTTTAATATTGCGAAGGATAAGCTGATTAATACTCATGTTGTACCCCGCCTAGTATCCCTTGTGTTTTCATAATGTCCTTAAAGAAGATCTGCCTAGATTCTTCTCCCTTATTAAGTTGAGTGAATATCCTACCATCCTTAATAAAAATCACTCTTCCACAAAAGCTCGCAGCAACTGGATCATGCGTAACCATAACGATTGTTGCCTTCCGTTTCTGATTTAAGTGGCTCAATTTATTTAGTAGGTCTGAAGCTGATTTTGAGTCAAGTGAGCCAGTAGGTTCATCAGCAAATATAATACTAGGTTCATGGATAAATGCGCGAGCTGCAGAGGTTCGCTGTTTTTGACCACCAGATATTTCATTAGGATATTTATTTTCAATTTCTAAAATACCTAGTTCAGACGCTACCTCTTGGAACCTTTGGAAGGCTTCTTTTTTTGGTACCCTAGAGACAGATAAGGGTAGAAGGATGTTTTCTTTTACAGTAAGAGTATCGAGTAAATTATAATCCTGAAAAATAAATCCTAAGTGATGTTTTCTAAATTCAGCTAATTGTTTCTCTTTCATTTTTGTCATTTCAATTCCGTTAATAACAATAGAGCCGTTACTTACTTTATCAATCGAAGAAAGTACATTTAATAAGGTTGTTTTTCCAGACCCTGAAGCTCCCATGATACTAACAAACTCACCTTTATTGATACGTATATCTACACCTTTTAACACTTCTTGCTTATTAAACTTATTTCCATAAGTTTTAAAAATATTGGTTGCATCTAATATAACCATTTCTTACACTCTCCTTATTTCTTGCGATAGTTTTAGTTTAAGGGGATTGATTAGCATTTTCCTTCGATTTACCGAACAAATCATAAAAGCATGTGACAATTTTGTCACATGCCTGTAATTTTTAGAAACTCATTCCTTTTAGGAAAACGTAACGTAAAGGTGGAGCCTTCACCGAGTGTTGACTGTACATGAATGTTAATTAATAAAGATTTCCCAGCTTTTTGTGCTAAGTATAATCCCATGCCTGTTGCTGCGGTATCTTGATGATTTGTTGTAGAAGTGAAGCCTTTATCAAAGATACGTGGAATGTCCTTTACACTTATGCCTCGTCCCTTATCTGTTATGGAGAGATGAGTTCGATCATCATTTATAAAACTAGAAATCTTGATGTCAGATTCCTCACTATATTTAACTGCATTTGTTAAAAGTTGTCTAATGATAAAAGCCAACCATTTACTATCACTTAGCACACTTTTTTCAACAAGGTCAATCTCAAAACCAATTCCTTTCTGAAGACACCATGTTTGTAATGTCTTAATCTCTAGAATAAGAATCGATTTTAAATCTACATTTTCAATGAATAAATCATTTTCAATAGAAGGTATCCTTTTTTTATGTAATTGTTGATCTAGAAGGAGATGTATCCTAAGCCATTCATAAGTTAGGTTCTTCTTGATATCATTCTCGTCTAAGCGTTCAATGATCAGTGACATAGCAGATAAAGGCGTTTTAACCTCGTGAATCCAAGATAAAAGTTCATCTTTTTCCTGCTCCAGTGCAAGTTGGTTTTGTGAAATTTCATGTTTCAAAGACTCTGTTTGGGAGATTAACTTGTTATCTAGCATTTTTTCAAAAGGACTAATAGGGTATCTAATCGTAGAAATATCATAATCATTTTGCCATTCTTCCAAACTTTTATAATATCTAGTCTCTTTATGGTACCGAAAGAATAAGAAAATAATAAATATTATCAAGGATAAAAAAACAATGTATAGTAGGGAATGCAATGGAATGGAAGGGTCAATAAAAGCGACAAAAATAACGAGAAGCTGTAAGGTTAAGACAAGTGCAATCCAGCTTCTTCTTTCAATTAGGAATTGTTTAATCATAGTAAAGAGTCCTCTTCAATCGCTTTATACCCTTGTCCAACTTTTGTTTCAATATATTGGCCTAAGGCGATCTCATCTAATTTCTTTCGTAAACGATTAACATTGACAGTTAATGTGTTATCACTCACAAAGCGTTCATCATCCCATAAGCTTTTAATTAAATCTTCACGACTCACGATTTTGTTTTTTTGGTTAATTAGGTGTTGTAAAATGAAGATCTCATTTTTTGTTAGTTCAATAGAACCTTTGGCATTAGTAACACTATTTTTCTTATAGTCTACTGTGGCTCCACACCAAGTTTTCAGCTCTAGTTTATCATTTGAACTATAATTATAAACCCGACGCAGAGTTGCCTGTACCTTAGCAATTAAGACATCAAAATGAAATGGTTTCTGGATAAAATCATCTGCTCCTAATTGCATAGACATAACAATATCCGTAGGGTGATCACGTGAAGATAAAAATAAAATAGGGACATTAGAGTGAGAACGAATCATCCGACACCAATGAAAACCATCAAATTTCGGTAGTTGAATATCTATAATAACCAGATCTGGCTTAATTTCCGTATACTCTTGTAAAACGTTGTTAAAATCTCTAATTCCATAAACATCATATGACCAGTCAGTTAATCTACTATGAATCTCATTAAATAAAGACTTATCATCTTCGATAACCAGTAATTTAAACACCCTATTCACCACACCCTCTTATATAACTCAACTAGATTTTATACTAAATTTTTCCTATTTGCTATTATGAAATTAGATACCGAGGACTCCTTTACCACTTTAACGTACCGGGGGTCAGGCCCCAGGAAATAGTTCTCTAAAATACTTGACTATACTGGAAAGTTTGTATAATTTTAATGTATAAATATGGTTTTTATTCACGAACTGATAAACCGTGGTTGTTACCACCCTCATTTCAATAATGGGCCGGTTTCGTATCTTTTGCAGATATGGAGCTGGCTTTTTATTTTTCTAAAGGAGTGTTTTTATATGGTATATGTTTTTAAGGAAACAAATGAAATCATCGAGCCATTCTATCAAGCTAGTATTCGACCATTCCCTTGTGAGGTAGAACTCCTTGAGAGTCGGTCAATTCGAAGGTTAAAATTCTTATCTCATTATGGAACTGGCTCATTAATAACCTCTGCAAAACATACAAGATTTGAACATACCATTGGAGTTTGGACGATTATCTCAACCTTCTTTCCGAAGGATGAAGAACTTCGAATTGCAGCACTTCTTCACGATATTGGTCATCTTCCATTTTCACATGCTGTTGAAAGAACACTTGGTTTTAATCATCATACGATTACAGAAGAGAATATTAGAGGAGAAGAAATATCAACGATTTTGAACAAATACGGTTATGACCCTAATAGAATCATTAAAATTTTAGATAATAATTCCCCTTTATCACATAAAACACCGTATTTGAGTGCAGATCATTTGGATAGTTTTTTGAGAGATGCTTATATGTTAGGTAAAATCAAGGAACACCCTGCAACGATTTTTAAAAACCTTTCATTTAACCATCAATATGTTGAGGCAAACTTAGAAACTAGCAAACACATTATGGGGGCTATTTATGAGGATCATAAAACCTTCTTAAATCCAATATCATTAGCCTTAGATGCATTGTTAGCAAAGGCTATTACTGTATTTGCGAGTGAAAAAGAGGTAGATTTGCAATCTATTCAAACTCTAACGAATAATGAACTTCTTCAATTACTTCAAAATGCTAATATAGAAACTTTAAATAAAATTCTATCTATTATCCTTTGGTACCCAGAAAAGGTGTCTATTCACGAGGAAGAGACAGTTGGAGCAACAAAGGTTGAAGTGAAGAAGGTTTACGATAAAACTCCATTAGTTAACGGGACCCCACTAACCCAGATATGTTCTGAATCACTAGAAATGCTAGAGGCTATTCGCTCTATGAAAAAAACGTATTATTATAGCTACTAAAATGTGTCAAAAGGGGCCTGACCCCCGGTGCGTTAAAGCTTTAACGCGCCGGGGGTCAGGCCCCATGTTTAGTTGTATTCTTTGATTAGTTGTTCTAATTGTTTGAGTGCATTTTCGTTAAAGGGTGTTTGGCTATTTTTAATTGTTACAAAGGCGCTTTCGATTAAGAAGGTTCGAGGTTGCTTTGAATTGGTCAGTTCACTTTGTATGAAATCCAATAGCTCATGATACTTGGCTTGTGTTTGCTGCTTTGTTAATGAGGCTTTTAGTTTTAGAACCGTATTATAAAGCCTTTGTTGATATGGATGTTCTAGTTGTTCATCAGGAAACCACCTAGTTAACACTTCTGGGTCAATTAGTTGTTCCCCTGCTTGTGAAACTTCTTCAACTATCTTCACAATCCTGTTAACACTATATTGAACAACTTTGTGAATATTACTACTTGAATCATGGGCCATCGATGAATATCTCATATTGAGATGTAAAATCCCATTAAACATAATTGCACAGTCTAATAAGTAGGGTTTTTTATTTTCTCCGAAGATATCTATAAATCGTCGATAAAACCATCGAATTATTCGTAATTGACCTTGAATAATAAAGTTTTTTAAGTCTTTATCATCTGAAAAATTAACCTCTTCAAAAAGAGCAACAAGTTTTTTGGTTCGGTTAGTTTCCATTTGTAATTCAATTTGTTTAATAAATATTTCAAGGTTTGCAGGATCTTGACCTAGTAACAATTCATTACGATCTTGCTCCATTTTGCGATAGATGGTTTTTAGAAGCTCCATTAATAATTCATTTTTGGATGAAAAGTAATTATAAAATGTGCCTTTTGCAATTCCACTATAGTCTAATATGTCTTGAATTGAAGTGGCTTGAAAGCCCTTTTCAATAAAAAGTCGATGTGCCATTTTTATAACGTGCTTCTTTTTATCGTTCATATCATCACCCTTACTTTAACTAGACTACCTGTCTAAAAATTATAGTACATCAACTAAGACGTTAATACAAACCCTTTAGTATATAGGGGATTTTTCCATTGCAATAATTGTACCGTTGGTATAATATATGGTATATGAAACGACAGTATAATTTATTATACCGATAGTCTACAGGGGGTACCAAAATGGAGGATTCCATAACCAAAGTAAACCGACCCCCATATGGCATTTTAGCCGTATTAATGGTCGGCGCATTTATAGCCTTTTTAAATAATACTTTATTAAATATAGCTTTACCGTCTATAATGGCAGATTTAAAGGTGGATGCTGCCACTGTCCAATGGCTTACAACAGGCTTCATGTTAGTAAATGGAATCATGATCCCAACAACTGCATATTTAATTCAAAAATATTCAGTGAGACGCTTGTTTTTAATTGCAATGGGGCTATTCGCGGCTGGAACCATTATCGCAGGAAGTGCACACATATTTCCACTGCTCTTAACAGGGCGAATGGTTCAAGCATCCGGTACGGCAATCATGATGCCATTATTAATGAATGTTATGTTAGTGAGCTTTCCAATTGAAAAAAGAGGAACGGCAATGGGGGTTTTTGGCTTAATTATGATGGCTGCGCCTGCTATTGGTCCGACATTATCAGGGTGGATTGTGGAGCATTATCACTGGAGAATGTTATTCCACTTTGTCACACCAATTGCTGTCTCTGTATTTTTATTAGGTTTGTTTTTACTAAAGGATAAAAAAGAGAAAGTGCATTTGCGCTTAGACCTGTTTTCACTTCTTTTATCAAGTGCAGGTTTTGGAGGTCTGTTGTATGGGTTTAGTTCCGCTGGTAGTAAGGGGTGGGACAGTCCGCAAGTATATGCAACGATTATTATAGGGGCAGCTTCATTAATATCGTTTATTTTACGTCAATTTAAACTTGAAAAGCCTATGCTTAACTTCGGAATATACAAGTACCCAATGTTTGCGTTATCCTCAGCCATTTCGATGGTTGTAAATATGGCAATGTTTTCAGGGATGCTTCTAATCCCGATCTATGTTCAAACGTTAAGAGGAATCTCACCTTTGGATGCAGGATTGTTAATGCTGCCAGGGGCTTTATTAATGGCAGTAATGTCTCCGATCACTGGAAGATTATTTGATAAATTTGGTGGAAAAATTTTAGCGATAACAGGTTTGACCATTATGACTGTAACAACCTTTTATTTTAGTAGATTAACATTTGAAACACCGTATACGTATCTAATGACCCTACATGCATTACGAATGTTTGGTATGTCAATGGTATTCATGCCTGTTTCAACCAACGGACTAAATCAGTTACCAACACGTTTTTACCCACATGGAACTGCTATGAATAATACATTAAACCAAGTTTCAGGTGCGATTGGTACGGCTTTATTAGTTACAGTTATGTCTACTCGAACTGAATCCGAAACTTTGAAGTTGACTGCAGAAGCAACTGGGTCAGCAACAGCCGAAATTCAGCAACAAATTGCGATGCAGGCTATGTTAAATGGTATTAACTATTCCTTCTTAGTGTCATCGTTTATTGCAGTTGTGGCATTGATTCTGGCCTTTTTTATAAAGCGAGCTACACAGGCAGAGGATATTACTAAACCTGAGCCAGAAGAAAATAAGGTCGTAGCAAAACTCGTTGAAAGTTAAGTAGTTTAAATGAATTAGAGGGAGGTGGTCCTAGTGATAGGTACCGCCTCTCTTTTTATATTTTTATAAAAATAGGCTATTATTGTAAGTAACCGAGCCTTAAAATAGGAGTACTAAGATGAAAGAACATTATTATGAAAAATTGTTGAATATACGAACGAGGGATCGTCAAAAGAAGTCCAATCAATCTATCCATTATCATCCGTATGAGCCAACACCTTATGAAGCATTAGAGCAGTTAATCGAAAAATATAAAGTGAACAAGAGTGATCAGATTGTAGATTTTGGTTGCGGAAAAGGAAGGTTACTATTCTTCCTTCATCATACAAGTGGGGCCGTGGTAAAAGGGGTTGAAATGAACTCAACTTTTTATGAAGAGGCTAGTGCTAATTTGAAGAATTATTTAAAACACCACAGAACACATAGAACTAAATCAATCTCGCTATTCCACCGTTATGCAGAGGAATACGAGATAGAACCTACTGATAACCGATTTTATTTTTTTAACCCATTTTCAATAAAGGTATTTATGAAGGTAATCTCTAATATTTTAGTATCAATGGAAAAATCGCCTCGTGAGGTCGAGATTGTCCTATATTATCCATCTGAAGATTATATCTACTACTTAGAAAACCAAACCACCTTTGAGCTGAAAATTGAAGTTCCAGTTGAAGGATACTATCAACAAAATCAAAATGAAAGATTTTTAGTCTATCGGGGCCCGACCCCCGGTGCTTTAAAGGGATAAAGGGAGTTAAACCGAGAAAGGGGAATCGTTTGATGAGCAGTAATCTTTTACTAGAAGCCTTTAAAACAACAAACTATCAATTAGGTGGACATGGAACAAGGAATGTTGATGTACTGAAAGAGGCATTTGAGGCTGTGAACGGTCATGAAGAAAGTGATTTGTACGGAACAGGTAATTTTATTGAAGCCTTTGAAAACAAGATGGCTGCTTATTTAGGAAAAGAAACTGCGGTCTTTTTTCCAAGCGGTACAATGGCCCAACAAATTGCTTTACGAATTTGGTGTGACCAAAAAGGAATTAACAAGGTTGCGTATCATCCCTTATCTCATTTAGAGATACATGAAGAAGATGGGCTTAAAAAACTACATCATATTGAACCAATCTTACTAGCTGATAAGACAAGAGTTATCGACTTAGATGATGTCTTAAATATGAACGAGAATATAGCCTGTTTACTGTTAGAATTACCGCAGCGGGAGATTGGTGGTCAATTACCTGATTATGAAACTCTTGTATCTATTTCACAATACTGTCGTGAAAAAGGAATCAAGCTACAGCTAGATGGAGCAAGACTTTTTGAAATACTACCATATTACAACAAAACAGCCGCACAGATTTGTGATCTATTTGATAGTGTTTATGTATCTTTTTATAAGGGAATTGGTGGACTAGCAGGAGCTATTTTAGCTGGTGATAAAGAGTTTACAGAAGAGGCCAAGGTGTGGAAAAGGCGTCACGGTGGAGACCTAATTAGTCTTTATCCTTATATTGTTACGGCAGATTATTACTTTGATAAACGGATTCATAAAATGGATCAATATCACGAAGATGCTAAAGAATTGGCTGGGTATTATAATTCTTGTACTGGTGTAAAAACTCTTCCAGAGGTACCAGTTTCAAATATGTTTCATGTCCATTTTAGCCACTCAAAAGAATTGATAGAACCTATTTTGCTAGAGTTGTATGAGCAAACTGGAATTGGGTTAAGTGGTCATTTAAGGGTGGTAGACGACCAATCAAGTTACTTTGAGGTAAGTATTGGTGACCAGTATGCCAATGTTCCAAAACAAGAGTTAGAAGTAGCGTTCCGAGAGTTAGCTAAAAGGTTAAACGAAATTTAATAAGAATTTCCCGTGGGAGGAAATACCGTGAAAATAGAAGCCTTAGGATCCGAAAGAGTAGCCGACTTTGTTGCATATTGTAAGAAACACAAGCATGAAGTAGACGAGTCATTTATATATGATGATGATTTAAGAGATTTCAAGCCTGACGAAGAGAACCCAACCTATATTGTTGTAAACAGCGAAAATAAAATAATCGCTACAGCATCATTAATTTTAGATGAGTATAACAAGCGGGGGAGAAAGGCGAGGTTTAGGATTTTTCATTCAGAAACCAATGACCTAGCAATCTATCAAGGGTTAATGGCAGCTATCTTGAAGCATACAGAGAATCTTGATAGTGTATATACCTTTGTACCGATGGTTAATGAAAGGCTAGAAGAGTGTATCAAAGGATTGAACTTTTCAGTTGAGCGATATTCATATCTTTTAGTACGAGAGGATTTAGATGTCCCTGAAATAGGGCTTCAAGAAGGGTATGAATTAAGACCATTTGAAGAAGGCAAAGATGAAGTCATTTGGTGTGAAGTTAGGAACGCTAGCTTTGCTACACTTAAAGGAAGTGAGACACCAGTTACACCAGAGATGGTTTCCAAAATGCTAGCTTCTGACGAATATATTGAAGGTGGCTTAATGATTCTTTTCCATGGCAACAAGCCTGTTGGTGTGATTAGAGGGTCAGATGATGAATTTGAGGATGCGCCAGCTATGAATATTGGCCCAATAGCAGTCATACCAGAATACCAGGGATTAGGCTTAGGCAGAAGTTTACTAAGAGCCATGCTTCGATTTGCAAAGGAGAAATCCTACAATCGAACTTACCTTTGTGTAAATGCAGACAATGAGAGAGCTAAATCGCTTTACTTACAAGAAGGCTATCAACAAGTTGAAGCAGTAACCTGCTATCACTATTATCTAACCTAATAAGTGGGGCCTGACCCCCAGTGCGTTAAAGCTTTAAAGCGCCGGGGGTCAGGCCCCGTGACGTACTCTTTAATGTATATCTTTTGGAGTATCATATGAAAATAAGGAGATGGAGGGATGGAGAATGAAGTTTGTAATTATTGGTGGAGATGCAGCAGGAATGAGTGCTGCAATGCAGATTGTACGCAATAGCTCTGGTCATGAGATTACTGTTTTAGAAATGGGAGGCATTTATTCATACGGACAGTGCGGTCTTCCTTATGTAGTAAGTGGTAAAATTCAATCTACAGATAAGTTAATTGCACGTACTCAGGTCGAATTTAAAGAAAAATATGGAATAGATGCAAGGGTCTATCATGAAGTTCAAAAAGTTGACTCAGAACAGAAAGTGGTCCAAGGCATAGACCATAAAACAGAATCTCCCTTTGAAATCCCATATGATCGTCTTCTAATTGCAACTGGGGTCAGTCCGCTCGTTCCTAAATGGGAGGGTGCACAGCTTCCAGGTGTATTCACTTTAAAAACAATCCCAGACGCAAAGAAAATAATGGAATACCTAGACAAAGATATTCAAAATGTCACGGTTATTGGCGGTGGATATATCGGATTAGAGATGGCAGAAAGCTTTGCCGAATTAGGAAAGAATGTAACGATCATTGAAAGAAATCAACAATTGGCTAAAATCTTTGACGAAGATATGGCGGAACTTATCCATGAGGAAGCGAAGAAACAAAATATTACCCTGAAATTTGGTGAATCTGTAGAAGGGTTTAAAGGTGAGGGTCATGTAGAGACTGTCATTACTGATAAGGGAGAGTACAAAGCTGACCTAGTCCTGGTCGCTATAGGTGTAAAGCCAAATGTCTCGTTACTTGATGGGAGCGGGGTTCATACAAGTGTAAATGGGGCAATTCAGGTGAATGCCTACATGCAGACGAATGTTGAAGATATTTTTGCTGCAGGAGATTGTTCTACTCACTATCATCGTATAAAAGAAAGAGATGACCATATCCCATTAGGAACTCACGCGAACAAACAGGGTCAAATCGCTGGACTAAATATGATTAATCAACCTTATACTTTTAAAGGAGTAGTAGGTACATCTGTTATTAAATTTTTCAATCTAACCCTGGGTCGAACAGGCTTATCTGAAAATGAAGCAAAGGGTCTTAATATTCCTTATGAGACAGTAACAATAAAGACAAGAGATATTGCGGGCTACTACCCGGATAGTGAAACAATGACTGTTAAGCTCGTGTATCAAAAACAAAGTCATAAAGTACTTGGTGGGCAGATCATTGGTGGGAATGGAGTAGATAAACGAATTGATGTTTTAGCAACTGCATTGTTTAACTCCATGACAATGGAGCAATTACTAGAATTAGATTTAGCTTATGCACCACCTTATAATGGCGTGTGGGACCCGATTCAGCAAGCAGCTAGAAGACTAAAGTAAAGGTGAGACATTTGTCACTCTTCGAATAAAAGGGATATGTTATGATTTTACTAGTGAGTAGTAAAAAAACAGAGGTGTGTAGAACATGAAAACAATACTAGTAGTTGGTGGAGGAGTTACGGGTTTATCTGCCATGCACGAATTACATAAATGGAAAAAAGAGAGTAAGTCTGATGTTCGCCTCATTCTCTCTGAAGCATCAGAAGCGCTTGGAGGAAAAATACGTACGGTAAGTGACAACGGATTTGTGATGGAAACAGGGGCAGATTCAATTGTAGCTCGTAAAGCTAATACAATGACATTTATTAAGGATTTAGGATTAGAAAATGAAGTGGTCTATAATGCAACAGGACGCTCGTTTATCTATGTAGATGGTGAGTTGAAATCCATTCCTGATGACTCCATCTTTGGGATTCCGATGAGTATAGAGTCGCTAGCAAAAAGTACATTGATATCAGCTGAAGGAAAGGTAGAGGCTCTTAAGGACCTTTATACAAAGAATGAATCTTTTACGAAAAATGATTCAGTCGGTTCTTTTTTGGAATTTTGTTTTGGAAAAGAATTAGTTGAAAAACAAATCGGGCCAGTGTTGTCCGGTGTATACTCAGGAACCCTTGCTGACCTGACAATAGCATCAACTCTTCCATATCTGATTGATTATAAAAATGAGTTCGGCAGTGTGATTAAAGGGTTCGAGGCGAACAAGGCAAAATTTCAAAATGCGTCTGGTGGTCAAAAGTTTATTTCTTTTGACACTGGAATGAATGCCCTAATCGACGCTTATGAGAATACCTTTGAAGATGTAGAGGTATTGAAAAATCATCCAGTAACAGCAATAGATAAAGCTGACGAGGGTTATAGGGTGACCTTTGCAAATGGTGAAGTAGTAGTAGTGGATCACATTATCTTAAGTATCCCTCATACAGTGGCTTCGGAGTTATTAACCGAACCTAGTTTAAAACAACCATTTTCAGAATTGGAAAATGGCTCTCTATTAAGTGTTTATGTTGCCTTTGATGTACCTGATTCAAACTTACCGGCTGAAGGTACAGGGTTTATCACAGCAAAAAATGATGAACTATCTTGTAATGCGTGTACATGGACAAGTCGAAAATGGAAGCATACATCAGAAAGTGGTAATTTGCTTGTTAGACTCTTCTATAAGAGCAGTCATCCTTCATTTGAATCATTGAAAGAAATGAATGAAGATGAATTGCTACGTGTAGCCCTTGCTGATATATCGAAAAGTTTAGGTATTACAGCTGAGCCGGTTTCAAGTGAGATTACCGACTGGTCAAACACGATGCCAACTTACCAAATCACGCATCCCAAAACAGTTGAAGTGCTCGAAAACAAACTAGCCGACTCCTATCCAGGAATCCTGTTAGCCGGATGCTCTTACTATGGAGTTGGAATACCAGACTGTATTGAAAATGGACAAATATCCGCCCACAAAATAATAGAACAACTATAAAACCTGGGGCCTGACCCCCGCCACTTTAAAGCTTTAGTGTAGCGGGGGTCAGGCCCCAGTAGTTTTTTGTCGAACCATGTCTTAGGTCTGTGTTAGAATAATTAAAAGAGAGATAGATAAAGGAGAGGGTTACTTGAAGAGACAGGATGAGTTGTTGTTACAACTTGAAAGTATCGTAAAGGAGTTACAGGCTGGTCGAGATGAGTCTGCTACAACTGTTGCTATGGGCCATAAAAGTAAAATGCCTAATCTCTCCGGATTGTTTTTGCGATATTTTTTTAAGGTATGGGGCTTAAAAATTATTGGGGTATTAATCATTTGTACAGTACTCATAGCAGGAACGGTATGGTATTTTTCAGGTAGTACCTTCAAGCAACGGGAAACAGCATTTGTTGAACAGGTTCAGGAGTTATCAACCCTTGCTACTGCAGAAGCGCACTTAAAGGTGGTCATAGAACAACAGGATAATAAGATCTTTGGACAAGATATATCTGTGAATATACCAGGAACGAAAAGAGAGCTACTACTAGTGGTACCTGCTACAGTGATTGCAGGGGTAGACTTGAAGAATATTACTAGTGATCGATTAGATGTGAATGAAAAGCAAAAAGAAATTAATCTCACACTACCTCCTGCAACATTTATACAAGAACCCTCTATTCAAATGGAAAAAGTAAGAGCATTTTCGGATGAGGGGTTATTCCGTACTGAGGTCAAGTGGTCAGAAGGATTTGACCTTGCAGCAGAGGCCCAAGAACTAATTAAACAAGAAGCCCTGGAAGTGGGCTTATTGCAAACAGCAGAAAACAGTGCAGAAAGAGTTCTTAAAGAATTCTTTAGTAACCTTGGATACACTGTAACTGTGAACTTTAAATAATATGTGGGGCCTGACCCCCGGTGCGTTAAAGCTTTAAAGCACCGGGGGTCAGGCCCCAATTTTTAATCCGTTTTTTTACCTAATACGAAAAAGTATAAGAGAATGGAAATGGATACAGATATTGCTGCTGCCACATAGATACTGCTGTATCCAAATAGGTAGGCGATTTGACCGAACCCAATTGCTCCTATCCCTACTCCAAGGTCAAAGGAGGAGAAGAAAGTAGCATTTGCCATCCCTTTACGATTTAAGGGTGCTGATTGAACAGACCATGCTTGTAAAGCAGGTTGGATCGAACCGAAGCCTAAACCATAAAGAATAGCTGCTATGTATAATACAGTGCTATTTGGTAACCATGCGAGCAAAAGCATGGCGCTAAAAATGGAAAGAGACCCTGCTGGAAAGACTGCTCTATGTCCTTTTTGATCATAGATTCTGCCAGCTAATGTTCTAGCTACCATAATCCCAATCGCAAATAGAAAGAAGTACCATTGAATGCCTTCAATCCCTTTTTCAACAGTGTATAAAGGTAAGAAAGAAGCGATTCCTCCGAAGGTAACTGTAATAAAAAATAAAAGTATAGAAGGTGGTAATGCGGACTTTTCATAAATGTCCCATCTTTTCGCTTTCGTTGTTGGTTTCTCAACCTGACGATAGTTAATGGTTGACGACAACAATACCGCAACCAAACCAAGTGCTGCACAAATGAGAAATAATTGTTTGAAAGTAAGAATGCCAACCAGAGTAAGACCTAGAGTAGGACCTGCAGCAAGCGCAACGTTTCCGAATAAACCATAGTAACCCATACCTTCGCCACGTCTTTTAGGTGGTATAAGATCAGTCGCAATGGTTCCAGATGCTGTAGTTGAAAATCCCCATCCAATCCCTTGAATGATTCTTAATAAAAATAAAAACATTAGAGCAGGGGCAAAACCAAATGAGCCTACTGAAATCACGAAAATGATTAACCCTGCTAGGTAAACAAATCGTCTTCCCTTTGACTCAAGTGCATGACCAGCAAAGGGTCTCATAATCAATGCAGAAAAAGTGAAAATGCCTACAACTATACCAATCAGTTGATCATTGCCACCTAGTTGTTCTACAAAAAGTGGGATGGTTGGTAATGTCATTTGAAAGCCAAGAAAAATAAAGAAATTTGATAAACAGATCAAAGTGAAATCTCTTGACCAAATCTTCTCTTTATTTTTACTCTGATTTGGGGCTTCTTTGGTCAAGGCTGTGCTCATTGTAATCTCCTCTCTGTATTTTTCTATTATGAGTATTTCGTTTATCTAAATAATATTCTACCTAAAAGCATTAGAATATCCTACTCATTAGAATTTACCTCATAAAACAAAAATAAAACCAGATTGTTTTATACAATCTGGACCGTGGTTAACGATAAGACTTCGAATAAAGGATATAGAGAAGAATAAGCATAACAATATCCAATCTCGCATGAAAAGCAAAATGCAAAAACCCCGTATGAAGCAGTGGTACTTTGGTTAATAAAAACGCACCAATCATAATAACGAGTAATGGAATCGATGCATTTTTTACACTTTTGCCTAAAAGTATAAAGATTCCACAGATGATTTCAATGATTGCGATAATGTACATAAAAAGAATTGGTTCCGGTAGACCTAAAGAGATGAAGTAACTGCTTAACGTTGAGCTAAAAATCTTCATAAGCCCTGAAATAATAAACACATAAGCCACTGCATATTCAATCAATCGGAAAGCTGATAGTGAACGGCTCAGAAAAACACCCCCTTCTACTAAATCCTATGCTCGTAAGGGGACAAACTATGCCAAAATAAAGAGCCTACCCCCACCTCACGTTAACGCTTTAACGCAGTGGGGGTCAGGCCCCGGAAGACACAATTTACATAAATTTGTTTACGAAGTTCCAGATGGTGTTCCAGTATTTTTCTGGGTCTACTTTTTCGGCTTCTCCGTGCCCAGCAGCAGGAATGATGAGTTTCTCTTTTTCAACGTTTGCAGCATTGTAGACTTCATCAAGCATGGTGTATGGAACAAAGGTGTCAGCGTCGCCATGGATAAATAGAATAGGAGTCTTACTTTTTGCGACTTGTTTTACAGCAGAAGCGTCATTAATGTCATAGCCAGCACGAATTTTGGTTATAGTGTTGGCTGCATTCATAACTGGAAACTTAGGTAATCCGAACAAGTCATCAAGCTGATATGTGAATTCAGCAACTACACTAGAATATCCACAATCCTCAACAATCACTTTTACATTAGCAGGTAGATTTTCACCTGAAGTCATCATAACTGTAGCTCCGCCCATAGATACACCGAATAAAAGAATCTCTGCTTGTGGATCCTTTTCTATAATTTGATTGATCCAAAGGAGCATATCTTTTCGGTCATCCCAACCCATACCGATGTAATGCCCTTCGCTATCTCCATGTCCACGCAAATCAGGAGTCAGCACATGGTAACCATTTTCATAGAAATTCCGAACATATCTAGTCATTTGAGTACTATTTCCATTGTAGCCGTGTACAACAATTGCCCATTTTTGAGTAGTATCCTCATTTTCAAAAAGGTAGCCATTCAAATTTAAATCATCTTCAGAAACAATTGTGAGTCGACTTGGTTGATGATTTTTTGAAAACTCTGCATCAGCTAGTTCACCAGCTTCTGCAACTTCAGCCAATACCGCTTCTGTTCTTTCGAGGTGAGGGTTATCTTGTAGAAACTCCTTCTTTTTATCTGCATTTAATGCAAAGTTATAAAAATAATTCCCAACAAAACCATAGGCTACTGTAAGGAAGATGATAATACTAATCGAGATTATACTAATTTTTTTCATAATAGATCTCCTTCTATATAAAACTATCAATGAACATTTTAATAATATCATATTGGTAAGTCCATACACCTAAAAATACCCCTTCAAAAAAGAGAGGGGGGCTAATAGTTGAATAAGTAACTTCTCTTCAAATTACTTCTCTTGAATATACTTCTCTTTATGAGCTAGAATTTCATCTCTTAGTATTTCTAGCTGGCTAATTTGTTCGTTTATTTCTTCTAATTTACGGTCGGCATAGTCTATTATTCTTTTTTTCTCATCGTCACCCTCAGGATTGGATTCATAGAGTTGAATCATTTCTTTTATTTCTTGTAAGCTAAAACCAAGCTTTTTGCCACGGAGAATCTTTTTTAAACGTCTACGTTCATTGTTGGTATAACTACGTTGTTGGGTTAAACTATCCCGGTTAATTGATGAAATCATCCCAATTTCCTCATAATATCGAATCGTTCTTGAGCTGATATCAAACATAGATGCTAATTCACTAATTGTAAATAGACTTTCTTCTGACATTTGCATTTCCTCCAAGTTGACGTTAACGTACACTTACATTTATAATAATTCTGAATATTATGATTCGTCAACAAAAAAGGAGTGGTTTGTAATGAACATAGCTTCCCAGGAAAATGAAACAAGAGGAAATAACTCATATACCTTTGATGAATTTTTCGAGAAAAGAGAGAGTTTGGATTGGTATCTAGATGAACCTTTTTTACAAAAAGCAATAAAGCATTATGTTAATTCAAACTATGACCAAGTACATGAGAAAATACGTTCCTTCTCACCAACTGTTTCTTATAAATGGAATAAACTAGCTGAGCGAGTTGCTAGACCGGAAGTGCGGCCTTATATGCTTCATTTCGATGCCTTTAATCATAGAATTGATCGGATTGTACGGCCTATGGAGATTCATCAACTAGAACAAGAGGTTTTTGGTGAAGGGATGTTCTCTAGTAAAATGACTCCGTGGGAAAGTTTTATTAAGAGAATGCTAACCCACCAATTGGGTGAAGCAGGTGTTGCTTGTCCATTAACATGTACTCATGGATTAATTGGTATTCTTGAACAATTTCCAAATCCAGAGATTCCCGAGCTCCAACAGATTTTAGAGCACACAAAGGAAGGCCAAAACGGAGAGTTTGCCATAGGTGCACAGTTCATGACAGAAATCCAAGGCGGGTCCGACTTACCTGCTAATCTTTTAGAGGCAGTGCCAGATGGGAAAAATTATCGCTTGTATGGAAATAAGTTCTTCTGCTCTGTTGCTCATGCTGATTATTCTGTAGTAACGGCTAAAATTTCCGGTTCAGATAAGGTATCAACTTTTATTGTGCCATCTTGGTTACCTGGTGATAAAGAGAGGGAAAAACGAAACGGTTATGAGATTAATCGAATTAAGTGGAAGTTAGGAACAGCAGAACTTCCGACAGGAGAGATTAATTATAAGGGAGCACTTGCCTATCCAATTGGCCCGAAAGATAAGGGTATTGCTGTAGCCGTTGGAATTGTGCTGACACTTTCCCGACTGGAAATTGGTATTGCTTGTGCTGGGTTTATGCTGAGGGCAGCTAGGGAGGCCAATCTGTATGCTGATTTTCGCACGGTGTTTGGAAAGAAAGTAAAAGAATTTCCACTTTCGGCTGGTAAACTTAAGTACATCGAAAATGCTGCCCATCGTACAACTGCAGGTGCCTTTAAAATTTATGACCTCTTTTTGAAGTTAGAGAAACCATTAAACCCAGGCATTAACTCGGAGTCTCCACTTGAAACGAGAAAGCAATTATTTAATTTTAGAGAACTAGTTCTTTTACAGAAGATATGTACGACAAATGAAGGGGTTAAGGTTTTAAATGAAGCCATGTCAATATTCGCTGGGCATGGTGTCATGGAGGAATTTTCTTCGCTCCCACGCATATTCCGAGATGTTGTCGTAAACGAACAATGGGAGGGTCCAAGAAACCTGTTGCTAACACAAATCTATCGTGACATTCAAAGAGTTGTGGATTGGTACACACCTAAGGAATTTGTTGCTAGCATACTTGAGGGTGCAGCCCACGATACTATTGAAAAGTTCTCAGCCAAACTTGAGGATTTGTTACAACGCCCTGTCCTAGGTGAAGTAAGTGAAGCATCAATGGAAGCAGCAACAGAGTGGGATGAATTTTGCAGTGAATTCTTTAAAGCCTACCAAGAGATAGCACGATCTGAAATTAAATTATGACAAAAGGGGCCTGACCCCCGGTGCGTTAAAGCTTTAAAGCGCCGGGGGTCAGGCCCCAAAATGTTAATACAATTTTCCTTGCCTATAAAGGATGGTGGAAAGTTTCATGACGGATTGAATGTAACAATTTTGTCGTAATGAAAATGGGTCACTAAAGTAGGTAGGAAGAATGGTACTCATCGTTGATTGCATTTTATCGTATAAGAGCTTATAGACTTCTTCTTCACTGTAGAACTGAGTTTCTCGACCTTGTAACCATTCGAAGTAAGAAACAATGACACCACCTGCATTGGCTAGTATGTCAGGTATAATGATAGCTCCATTAGCATTAAGGTATGCATCAGCTTCACTTGTCACCGGAGCATTTGCACCTTCGACGATGATGGATGCTTTAATTTTATCCATATTATCCTTGTGAATTTGATCCTCTAAAGCAGCTAACATTAAACAATCCACATCTAAATAGAGTACGTCTGACCGATCTAAGATTTCCGCTTTTACACCAGCGTTCGCCAATAATTCATCAGTTGAGGGCAAATCACCTCTATTTTCGGCAGTGAACTTAACCAAAGTAGGAATGTCTAAGCCATCTGAATTATAAAGAGTAACATTTCGATCACTCACAGCCACGATTTTATTTTGGAGTTGAGTGCAGTGGTATGCATCAAGCGCAGCCACAGAACCAACATTACCAAAGCCTTGTACGGCCATAGTGAGTGGCTTATTTTCATGAGCTAATGCAGTCTTTGCAAATAGGTTATCGGTTTTTGCTAAGAGATTTTTTTGATCCTTCATAAAGTCATAAAGCATATAACGGAAAGTAAAGTATACTCCTTTACCCGTCGCTTCCCTACGTCCAAGCGATCCGCCGTTAACTACACTTTTTCCTGTAAAACTCCCTCGGTACGGTTGGCCTGGGCGAATGCTTTTATATTCAGCCATCATCCAGTCCATTTCTCGTTCTCCTGACCCAACATCTGGAGCAGGAATATCTTTATCTGGCCCTAAAATATCACTGAAATACTGAACGTATTTCTTACAAACCGAATGTAATTCTTTAATTGTAATCGTTCGGGGATCTAATACCACTCCACCTTTACCACCGCCAAAGGGAACCTCGTGAAGTGCGCACTTTAGTGTCATAAGAGAAGCGAGATTGACTACTTCTTCCTCATTAACAGACTCGTGGAAACGAATCCCCCCTTTGTATGGACCAAGCGTGTTATTATGTTGAACTCGAAAAGCAGGGATTCTAACAACCTTCCCATCCTCTAATGGTATTCGCAAAAACGCCTTATTAACATGGTTGGGGGTAGAAAGGATAGCTCCTAAGGAAGTAAAAGCCTGCTCCCTTGTTTTATTGGTTAATTCTGGTAAGAACGTTTTATCCTCCAATAAAGCATCTAAAGATTCTTGAACAATTACTCTTGTTTGACTAACCATCAAATAATCCCTCCTGTTTTATTGTCGCACCTAAATTGTAACATACTAACAGTGTAAATGATGTTTTGGGGCCTGACCCCCGGTGCTTTAAAGCTTTAAAGTGCCGGGGGTCAGGCCCCAAAAGAAAGGCCATAAAAGACACGATTTAACTATTGACCAATGTGGTCAGTTGGGAATATAATGTAATTGACCGATGTGGTCAACTGAGATGAAATTCTGGTTCTGAAAGTAGGCAGTGAAAGAATGAACACGGAAAAGTTTTTAAGTTTGGACCAAGAAAAAAGAGATCGCATTTTAAATGCAGCTCTTAGCGAATTCACACAAAAAGGTTATGACAATGCATCAACAAATGAAATTGTGAAAGGAGCAGGTATATCAAAAGGGCTTTTATTTCATTATTTTAAAAATAAAAAAGAGCTATTTTTCTTTCTATATGATTACTTTGTAGAAATTATCATGGAGGAGATGTTTGCAGAACTAGATTTAAATGAAAAGGATATTTTTGCTCGGTTACGAAATATCATTTTGCTCAAAAGCCAATTGATGAATAAATACCCTGAAATATTTAATTTCATGGTGGCTGTACAAATGGAAAAGTCAGGGGAAGTGAAGACCGAACTAAATGAGAGTAATAGCAAATTATTAAGGGAACATTCAGCAAAACTGTTTGATGGAATTGATACAACCAAATTCAGAGAAGGCCTAGATGTCCAAAGAACGATTAATATAATCCTCTGGACGTTAGAAGGTTTTAGTAATCAAGTTCTTGAAAAGGCAAGATTACTACACAACGCAAACGATAGTTTCGATGAAGCTTTCGCAGAAGTTGATATATATATAAAAATGTTAAGAAGTTCTTTCTACCAATAAGGAGGGGCAAGGCATGAATGTTATTGAAATTAATAAGCTAACGAAGAGTTATGGTAAGTCTCGAGGGATAGTAGATGTAAGTTTTAATGTAGAACAAGGGGAAATCTTTGGGTTTATTGGACCGAATGGAGCTGGTAAGTCTACCACGATTCGGACACTCTTATCGTTAATCTATCCAACTAGTGGCAGTGCAAAGATTTTTGGTAAGGATATTATAGAGCATGGTCCAGAGATTAAAAAGGAAATCGGCTATTTGCCTTCTGAGGTTTTTTACTATGACAATATGAAGGTAATTGACCTTTTAAAATACTCCGCAAGCTTTTATAAGAAGGACTGTACGAAAAGAATAAAGGAATTAGCTGAAATTCTAGAACTTGATTTAACAAAAAAAATCGACGACTTGAGTTTAGGTAATAAAAAGAAGGTCGGCATTGTGCAGGGGTTGTTACACGAGCCAAAGTTAATTATTCTCGATGAACCTACGAGTGGATTGGATCCATTAATGCAACAGAAATTTTTCGAACTGCTTGAAAAAGAGAATAAGAAAGGAGCCGCGATTCTTTTCTCTTCCCATATTTTAAGTGAGGTTCAACGATTATGTGACCGAGTAGCAATCATTAAAGACGGTCGAATCGTACAGGTTGAAAAGATAAGTACCCTAAAAGAAAATAACTATAAGAAAATCAAGATTGAAACAAAAGCACCTATAGAACAAAGTACTTTTTCAGCAACAGGCATCAACCAACTTGAGGTAAATGGTAATGTTGTAAGCTTTATGTTCAAGGGTGATATTAATCCAATTATGAAAATGATTTCGGAGATTGAGATTGCGAATATTTGGATAGAGGAGCCTAGTCTAGAAGAAATCTTTATGCATTTTTACGAAAAGGAGGACTAAGGCAATGAATATGTATCTCCATGAATTAAGGGTATATCGTAAATCTACGATTATATGGACATTGGCTCAAATGTCACTTATTGTACTATTTCTTGCGATTTTTCCTTCGTTTGCAAGCGATGCAGAAGCGTTTAAACAAATGTTAGAGGGGTTTCCAGAAGAACTTAGGAAAGCAATAGGACTCTCGGTCGATAGTATTGCGACAGTGATAGGGTTCTACTCTTATATATTCCTATATTTAAAGCTTTGTGGTGCTATTCAAGCAATGAATTTAGGAACATCTCTTGTTTCAAAAGAAACGAGTGAAAAAACAGCAGATTTTCTTCTGACTAAGCCTGTAACACGTATTCAGATTGTAACAGCAAAACTACTCGCTGCCTTAACATCATTAATCTTCACGAATCTATTTTTCATATCCACTACTCTAGTTATGGCGGTAATCGTAAGTGTGAGAGAATTTAGTTTAACTATATTATTTTTAATAGCACTTAGTCTATTTTTAGTGCAACTAATTTTTCTAGCATTAGGTGTCGTGGTTTCTGTCCTTGTTCCAAAAATTAAATCGGTGATATCGGTCTCATTAGGAACGGTTTTTGGCTTTTTTATGATCGCAATGGTTGGTTCGGCAATGGATGATACACTCATGAGATATATCACTCCATTCAATTATTTTGATACGAGTTATATTATTGAACACTCTAGCTATGAAGGATCCTTTTTAATAGTTGGTGGTCTACTAGTGGTTATGGCTATTTCGGCAAGTTATTATATCTATCACAAAAGGGACGTTCATACAGTCTAAGGAGGTGGATGTGTAATGAATTTATTTTTACGAGAATTAAAAGCTCACCGTAAATCCTTA
Source organism: Cytobacillus suaedae (assembly GCA_014960805.1). Classification (GTDB taxonomy): domain Bacteria; phylum Bacillota; class Bacilli; order Bacillales; family Bacillaceae_L; genus Bacillus_BV; species Bacillus_BV suaedae. The sequence goes on from CP063163.1 coordinate 363,461, forward strand.
CTAATATGGTGTATCGGTATGGTTCTACTCATTGTAAGTGGTGTCGGAAAGTATTCAGGTTTTTCCGAAAGTGATCAATCAATAAATGAGTTAATGTCTCAAATGCCAAAATCTCTTCAGGCCATTATGGGTTCAAATTCTTTTGACCTATCCACCATTATGGGATATTACGGGTTATTATTCTTATATATCGTGCTAATGGCTGTCATCCATTCAGTTATGCTTGGAGCAACAATTATTGCAAAAGAAGAAAGAGATAAAACGACGGAGTTTTTATTTGTAAAACCTTTATCTAGAAACAAAATTATTGCTACAAAACTAAGCGCAACTTTAGTGAATCTGGTTGTTCTTAATTTAGTTACTTTTGTTACTTCGTTTGCCATTGTTCAACAAAATGCAAATGGAGAAGATGTGCTTGAGGACATAACCTTATTAATGGTAGGGTTGTTTATTTTACAGCTTGTCTTCATGTCAATTGGCAGTGTGTTAGCAGCCATTATAAAGAATTCAAAAAAAGCAGCTTCGATTGCAACGGCGATCTTACTATCAGTGTTTATATTGTCCATCGCAATTGATATGAATGAAAGTCTTGAACCATTAAGGTATTTCACACCTTTTAAATACTTTGAAGCAAAACAAATTTTATCCGGAACTGGATACCAAAATATCTATTACATCCTATCTCTACCCATAGTCATTATCCTAGTCACACTAACATTTACTTTCTATAAAAAAAGAGATCTAAACTAATATTGGGGCCTGACCCCCGGCACGCTAAAGCTTTAAAGCGCCGGGGGTCAGGCCCCAAGTGTTTATTTTGGTACGCTGAATTCGATTGTTGTACCTTCACCTTCTGTTGAGGAGATTGAGAAGTGTCCGCCTACCCCTTTTGCACGCTCTTCCATACTAAAGAGGCCAACACCTTTTCCTTTTCTATCTCTAATAAACCCTGTACCTTTATCAACAATCTTAACTTCCACATCACTATCTGTTTCATGTACAGAAACGGAAGCCTCATCTACATTTGCGTATTTACCGATATTGGTTAATGCCTCTTGAATCACTCGATAGATGGTTGTTTCTTTTTGAATATCGATTCTAGTTCTAAGGTTACAGTTAAAATGTACTTTGATTCCATAATGCTGTGAGAAATTTTCTATATACTTTCGGATAGCCGGTACTACTCCAAGATCATCTAAAACAGATGGTCGAAGCTCCCAAGCCAGTCCTCGGATATCCTCAATAACAAATGAAACATCATCTCTCAGTTTTTGGAGGCGATTATCTGTTGTATCACTAATTAGTTGGTCAAGTTGAATTAGGAGTGAGAACATACTCTGTCCAACACCGTCATGTAATTCTCTCGAAAATCGCTTTCGTTCTTCTTCTTGAATACTAATGACACGGTTCATCATTTTCTCAAGCTCATCTTGAACTTCTTTAAGTTTCGTCACTTCACTACGAACGGCTAAATATTGATATGGTTTCCCTTCATCATCTAAGAATGGAACAATAGTCGTGTTTACCCAATAGAATGAGCCATCTTTTGCTCTGTTTTTTATTTCGCCCTTCCAGACATGTCCAGAGGAAATCGTTTCCCATAGTGAACTCATGAATTCTTTACTATGATATCCCGAATTAATTATCCTATGGTCCTTACCAAGCAATTCTTCCTTAGAATACTGAGATATCTCGCAGAATTTTTTATTCACATATTGTATTCTTCCCTTGTTATCTGTCAGAGCAACAATTGATGATTCATCGAGTGCAAACGTTAAATCTGTAAGATGAGTTAAGGATTGTTTTAATTCCGTACGTATATTTGAATCCTCAATGTGATCTTGAAGATTAGCTAAAAGCATTTCTACATTCGGGCCACCAATTTCAGATTGATGAGATAGACGTTCTTTTTTATTCAAAACGGAGCAATCCTTTCTTCATAGCGTATTCAACTAATTCTGGTCTAGTTTTTATACCTAGTTTCTCCATTAAGTTGCTTTTATGGGACTCAACCGTCTTAACACTAATCACTAAATGAGAGGCAATTTCCTTGTTTGAATAACCCTTTGCAATCCACTCTAAAATCTCTTTCTCGCGGTCGGATAATAAATCAAACGAACTCGAGCCCTCACCATTTTTTACCCGATCCATATAACCACTCATTAAGCTTTTGGTAGCAGTAGGATTTAGATATGCATTACCAGATGCAACTGAATGGATAGCAGATAAAAGGTCCTCATGTGGAGCATTCTTTAGTATGTAACCAGAGGCACCGGAGTGTATCGCACGGAATAAGTATTCCTCGTCATCGTGCATTGTTAAGATAAGAATTGCCACCTGAGGCATTAGTTCATGTAATTCCTTAGTCGCAGTTAATCCATCTTTACCATGAGGCATACTTAAATCCATTAGAACAACATCAGGGTTTAATTCCTGTGCTTTACGGATTGCCTCATCTCCTTCAGAAGCTTCCCCAATTACTTCAATATTATCTTTACCGTTCAGTAACATCATTAGTCCCGATCGTACTACGACATGGTCGTCTACAATAAGAAGTTTAATCATTTTATTCCTCCTTCACCAATTCATCGTAGTGTGACATCTCTATATGTTAGCTCCATCATATAAAAAAAAATGAATCCTTTCAATGGGATTCATTAGTCATTATGGTATTGCTTTTAAGAATAAGGGCGATATTTCCTCAGCTTTACGGCTAACAAACGCAATTTGTTCTTCGCTATACTCTCTCGGAGAGCGTGACCCTATTAATAAGATACCAAGAATTTGATTGTATGATCTAACGGGAACTGCAATGGCTGATTGTAAATTCTCAGCAAGCATAATTGGGTACTCAAGTCTTCTCACTGCTACATCAGGTGTATTCTGGTCGATAATAATGTTTCTACCAAAACGTACAACTGATCCAGATAAGCCCTTTCCAGGTTTCCCAATCATTTGTTTATATCTTTTATTCTGATTACCATAAACATATTTCCAATGAATCTCGTAGTTGTGCTCATTTACTTGTGCAAACGCGGAGAAATCACTTGATGTTGCTGTACAAAGTGAATTAAGTTTTTCTTCCATTTCTTTTATAATTGTCTCCACATTAATCTCCCCTTGATCACTTGTTCTGTGACCTTCTGCTCTTGGGACCAGCTGCACTATGAATCTTCTGCAGCTAGCTGAAAGGTACAACTACCTTATAAATATCTTACTTCATTCATTGTAATCCTTTTTAGGGAGATTGTAATTCAGGGAATTCCCCTAACTTTACATTCAGGAAAACGACTTTCTCTCATCATTTTTACTGATTTCCACTAGGATTATACAAAATCTTGGGGAAAAGTGCGCAAGTTAAATAGGGAAAATGCGAATGCAAAGTTCAGTAATTCCCCCGATACCGTAATTAACACTATGGATATATGATTAAAGTACAAAGAAACACACAGGGGGAATGAAAAATGGCAATCATGCTTCAACAATCAAATCAAGGATATTCTTTTAATATAGATTCAATTAAAAAAAGCGTTATTCAATTTTTATCGACTGAGAACTTTGATAAGTTACAAGGAATTATGAGAACGAAGAAGGTAGCAGCTGGCCACCATTTATTCTGGGAAGGCGAACAGATGGATAAGTTATACTACATTCAAACAGGTAGAGTGAAATTAAGAACATCAACTGAGAGTGGCAAAGAGTTTCTTCTTTCTATTAAAGAAGAAGGTAGCATATTAGGTGAATTTCTTGGGATTAATGATGAATTATATTATGATTATCGAGCTGAAGTAACTGAAGACAGTGAAGTAGGAGTAATTCTATTAAAAGATTTAAAGAAGTTAATGTATGAATTCGGAAGTTTTGCTGTAGAATTTACGAGTTGGTTAGGGTGGATGCACCGTGCAACTCAATCAAAATTAAATGATCTTTTATTTAATGATAAAACAGGTGCATTAGCATCAACATTAGTTCGTTTAGCTACAAATCATGGAGTGAAGTGTGCGGATGGAATCCTAATCACAATCGAGTTAACAAATAAGGAATATGGTGACTATATTGGAACATCAAGAGAAAGTGTTAACCGTATTTTAAATAGTTGGAAACGAGAAGGCATCATCGATTATATTGATCGTAAAATTGTGGTCTGCAACATTGAAAAACTATATGAGATTTGTGAATGTCTATAAGATGTGTACTATACGTTATCTTACTGTATGGTGCCTGACCTCCAGTGCATTTCTTCCCAAGTGCATTGGAGGGCGGGCGCCATTATTTTTTATTGTAAAATACTAGAAATAGAGTTACAATAGATTAAATAGGAATAAAGGCCCATGAAAGAGGTTTGCTCTTAGAAACCTTATATAGGGGCAATTAATCATTCGAATTCAATTCTACAGTTATTTCTTCTAGTAGAAATGCTACTAGCTCCTCTTCCTTTCAGATGAAGCCCATAAGGTAGGATGACTCATCTTTAAAAAATTTACTTACTTTCTATGTAATCTTTTGTAAAATAGAAAAAGGAGCTTGTCTCCAAAAACTACTTATTTTTGCTCTGAATTGTTAGAATAATCGGTAAGTTAATGGTTGGATATTCAACCGTCCAATGAGTATAAATGTACAGCTAATACTTCATAGTAGTATGACACATACCAGTCCTTTAGCACAGTTATATTGTATTAAGGCAAGATGAAGGAAAATACTTTTATGGAAGTGGTTAAAATGGGGAATTTTAATCTCAAGAGTGTAAATTTGAATGTGTTAACTAAGGTTTATAATCTTCTAAAGAGAATTGGTTCTGAGAAGAACATTGTTAATGATGAGATTTATGAAGATCTAAAAGACAATGTTGATGATATACAAGAAAAAGAAATTGTTAGCGCTTTACTTGACCAAGTTCAGAGCATCAATGATCAGATGGAGAATATGAATTGGTTAAATAAGCATTATAAAATTTTACATGAATTTGCTCTAACATGTAGTAAAACGCTTAATGAGGATGTATTGCTTAAGAAGGCTTATGAAATGGTATCACAGGTAATGCCGACAGATTCATTCTTCGTTGCATTATACAATGAGGGTGATTCCTTTAGTCAATTGGCCTTTATGATGGATAGTGGAGAACTCTATCCGAAGCAAAGAATTGAATTTGGTGACAATTACACCACAAAGGTTATTACTTCTAGAGAAATTATTCATATGAAAAAGGCCAGTCAAGAAGGTATGTATAATACGATGATTGGTGATGAAACAAGTTCTTGTATTTTTGTACCGGTTATTATAGATGACCATGTAAAAGGTGTAATTTCCGCACAATGCTATGCAGATTTCGCCTATCGAAAAGAGCAGGAGGAGTTACTCCAGATTATTGGAACTCAAGTTATCAACTCAATTGAGACTGCTCGTTTATATGGGAAAATCTATAATATGTCTCAAATGGATGAAATGACTGGATTAAAAAATTATCGTGCTTTCCATGAAGACTTGTCTAAATTAATGAATAGTGAATATGAGGCTATTACATTACTAATGATAGACTCTGATAACTTAAAGAAAGTAAATGATAATTACGGTCATGATATGGGTGACCGGTATTTGAAAGTACTATCAGATGGAATTAAAAGTATTTCAAATGAAGTCATAGAAGGGTACAGGTATGCTGGAGACGAATTTATGGTGATTATTAAATCTCCACTGACTGATAGTGTCAAAGGGCTTTTTCATAAGTTAAAAGATTTTTACAGTAAACACCCAGTCATTACCCATGATAAAGAAATAATTGTATCAATAAGCTCAGGAATTGCCTCTTACCCAGAGCACGGAGCAACTGTTGATTCACTTAAAAAGTCAGCAGACAAAGCGCTTTATATGGCAAAAGAACAAGGACGAAATAGCTTAGTAATTACAGAGAAAATAGATAAACATATGTATTTTATTTAGCATCAGACATCCAAGGTTTGATGCTTTTTATTTTGGCTCTTTTCGAAAAGTTGATGCTTTATCTTAAACCAGAGTGGATTGTAGCGGAAGGCAAGTGCCTGTAGCGAAAAGGAACGGTCAGGGTTCAATGTGAAAACAACAAACTTTTAGAAAAGAGACTTATTTTTAAATACAACAACTGAGAGTGATATAATGAATAAAGATTAAATGAAGGGCCAGGTCTAGGAGGAGTACATCATTAAGAAGCTAGTAAAATTCATATATATCGTTATCGGATTTATTGCACTCGGTTTTGGACTAATTGGTATCGTTTTACCGGTTCTACCAACAACACCACTACTGCTTTTAGCGTCTTTTTGTTTTGTTAAGGGGTCAGAACGCTTTGAGCTATGGTTCAAAGGAACAGCAATATATAAGCGTCACTTACAATCATTTGTTAGTGAAAAGGCAATGACCTTAAAGCAGAAGATGACAATTTTGCTATTCGCTGATGTAATGATAGCCATTCCATTTTTCATAGTAGATAACCTCTTATTAAAAATGACTCTCATACTGATTGTTGTCTATAAGTATTATTATTTTTTCACAAAAATAAAAACCATACAAAGAAAGACCTTATCAGCCGATTCGTGATAAGGTCTTTCTTTTGCGTGTATTACCAGAAATATGGCTTTGTTACCATAAACCATAGCATTGCTAGTAAAAGGCTAATGTAAATCCATACGGTCTGGTTTAGTTTTTTTACTAAAACACTTCGATCATGACCATCCTCTTCAAATAATTTGAGCTTGGGTGTAAAGGCTCTTGCTAAAAAAAAGAGGGAAAGAAACATAAGCACTAGCGTCATTACGATCCAAGGAGTACCCCAAGTCCAAGGGCCGAGTAAAACGAGAAGAACCCCTGAGCCAACAAGTACATGACCAGAATGTTTTGATAGTCTTACAACAAATTTAAAAGTTGAAAGATACGCAAATAATTCCTCTTCCTTTGCATGAATAAGCTTTTTTATGATAGGTAAAAGGATAAAAAACGGGCCAATCGAAGCGACCGCACTTACAACATGAATAAAGATTAAGATTCTATACAAAAACTCCATAAATCAGTCTTTATTCAGTCAAAAGACTAAATTCATGAACCCATACTCTCATCTGAGGAAGCCAAGGCATACCTGGATGATAAGATAGAATTGCTTGCTTATACTCCTCTACATTTTCGAAGCCTTCTTGCTTAGCGTGATCATCTGTAAGTTCACCTAGGGATTGGGAATAGACACGATCGACTTTGAATTTCTTGTCTTCTAATGTCATTATCTCTCCAATATCAGCATACCTACCATTCCTACGGGTAGCTGTTTTCTTTCCTTCAAGCACTTTTACTACGTCTGCTGGCATAGTAACAAGACGTTCGATTGTACAGGTTTTTGGTGGTAATTCGTTGTTTAGTTCATTATTTGTCATAAGTATTCTCCTTTTTAATTTCTACATACTATCTAATTTAACATAACTTTAGAAGAAGGAATAGTTTTGAAAAAATGCTTACACTTCTCGTAAAATTCTGTAAAATAGTAGATATGCTATTTGTTTTATTGGAGGGTACAAAATGGTAAATAGTTTTCCAATTTTCGGAAAAGAAAAGGGATCTGAAATCTACAATCCGGATGAATTAATTGATTTATTTCTAAAATGTACGGCTGATGCAATTGCGATTGTAGATATGGAAAACCGCCTTATAAGAATTAATGAGATGTATACAAAAATCTATGGATATACAGAAGAAGATGTTATCGGAAGACGGTTCGAAGAGTTTGCGAACCCAAAGTCACTAAGAGCCATCATTGAATCAATAAAAAAAGGAGAAGTAATTACAAACCTAATTACACAACGTTTCCATAAAGATGGGTCTGTTCTAGATATTTCAGTATCCTATTCTCCTTTCCGAAATATAAGTGGTGAAATTATTGCCGTAATTGCGGTTTTTCGTGATATAACCGAAGCCAAGAGAATGGAACGTGAATTAACTAGAACACGTGAACTTTACAAATTAATTACAGAGAATACGACTGATTTAATAGCGGTGGTTACCAAAGATTTGACGGTCCTTTATGCTTCTCCTTCTTTTCAAAGAGTAGTAGGTGTCAATCCAGATGAATTAGTAGGTAGAAATGTAATAGATTTAGTAAAGCCTGATACGATAGAAGATTATATTGGTGTTGTTAACAAAGTCATATCCACTGGTGAACCTCAATTATTAAAAAATCGAATTAAGTCAATAAACCAAGAAGATATATTTACAGATTTCATTGTTTCACCTATTTATAATACAAAAAGAGAGTTTGACTCATTTGTAGTTGTAGGTCGAAATGTAACTGATCGAGTAAAGAATGAAGCGACAATCCGCAATTTAGATAGACTCTCAATCATAGGTCAGTTGGCAGCAGGGGTTGCTCATGAAATCCGAAATCCATTGACAGCGTTAAAAGGTTTTTCGAAACTAATGCAAGATAATCCTAATCTCGATAAAAGAGATGATTACCTATCTATTATTATGACAGAATTAAATCGGATAGATATGATTGTAAATGAATTTATGTCATTAGCTAAGCCTCAAGCAGTCAAATACGAGAGAAATAATATCATTGCGGTCATAGATAGTACGATTCAGGTGTTACATCCTCAGGCAATGCTACATAATGTTGAATTTAAATTAAACTATACAGCTAATCATGTAGATGTTTTCAGTAATGCTCAACAGTTAAAGCAAGTCTTTGTTAATTTTATAAAAAATGCAATTGAATCCATGCCATATGGTGGGCAAATTGAAATTAACGTATCGTTGAATGAGAACAGTAAAATTATCATCTCAATAATAGATGAAGGTATAGGAATCGAAAAAGAAAGATTGCTACTTTTAGGCACACCCTTTTATACAACAAAGGATAGAGGCATCGGGTTAGGGCTAACTGTAAGTAATAAAATTATTCAAGAACATAATGGGTCTATGGTTATAGAGAGTGAAATAGACGAGGGTACAAGGGTAATTGTAGAACTTCCTTGTATATAAAAGAAGGCTTGGCAATTTGCCAAGCCTATTTTTTATGAAGTTGTTTTTATTTCTTTTTTGGGCATTGGTACAAATGCGAGAATAATCATTCCTACAATAAATAGAAGTACGAGGCTAAACACCCCACTATTTGTATTTCCAGTGAGCTGTGCTGTTACAGCAACGAGTAGTGGTCCCATGATCGAGGCAAACTTTCCAAAGATGTTGTAAAAGCCAAAGAACTCGTTTGACTTATGTTTAGGCACTAGTTGTGCAAAATACGAGCGACTTAGTGCTTGAATACCACCCTGTGATGTGGCAACGAGCATAGCTAGAATCCAGAAATCGAGCGTGGTTTCTAGGAAATAGGCATATATGCAGACAATTATATAAATAAATATCCCGACATAAAGCATGATTTTTCCAGTGAACCTTTCTGCAAGTCTACCATATAAAATCGCAAAGGGTGCAGCTACTACCTGTGTAACAAAAAGAATAATAAGTAGATTTGTAGAAGTAATCCCTAAATCAGAGCCATAAGCAGTCGACATTGTAATAATGGTGTGTACGCCATCGATATAAAAGAAGTAAGCAAGTAAAAATAGGAATAGTGCGCGATATTTGCGTATCTCCTTGAATGTTTGATTGATTCGTTTAAAACTGTTAATTACCGGGTTTGGTTCTCGTTCAATATAATAGCGCTGATGAACATTTTTGAGTAAGGGAATGGTAAATACTCCCCACCATATAGCTGTAATTAGAAAAGCAATTTTACTTGCCGTTGTTGTAGATATAGGAATGATACCTGTTTGTGAAAGGATGATAATTGCAATACTAATGATGAATGGAATGGTACTCCCGATATAGCCAAAACTAAAGCCGCGAGCTGACACTCTGTTCATGCGTTCCTCAGTTGAGACGTCTACAAGAAATGCATCGTAAAATACATTAGCCCCTGCAGAGCCAATTGCAGTTACTGTATAACAGATTAATAAAAGCAGCCATTGATCACTTGGGATAAAGGCAAGAAATGCAGTAGATGATATTCCTAGAATAAAAAAGAAAGTAAAGAATCGTTTCTTTAATCCTTGATAGTCTGCAATTGTTCCTAAAATAGGCGAAAGCATGGCTAAAATAAATGTAGCGATGGCAATTGTATAACCTAAATAGGCAGTAGAGTTAGCTGCACTAACCCCGACATTTGTTGCTGCAGCTTTATAAAAAAGTGGAAAAACAGCGGTAGAGATAATTATTGAATAGGCAGAATTAGCCCAGTCATAAAACACCCAGCTATTTTCTTCTTTGGTGAGCCGTTTCATCCCTTACACCTCCCTAGTAAATTATTTATATGTCCTATTGTACTAGAAAAGCATCTGTAAGCTATTAGAATTTTTAAAAATTTTACGTTTTCTTTACAAATTAAGTTTTGAACACAAAAAATCTGAACAACGTTAGTTGAACAGATTATTTAGTATTTTACTTTGACCGTTCCTCTTCGCTGCAGGCACTTGCTTTCCGCGGGGAGGGATGCGAGCCTCCTCGGTGCTTTGCACCTGTGGGGTCTCGCACTTCCCTCTACTCCCGCAGGAGTCAAGTGCCTTCCGCTCCGATCCACTCTACTGGCTAAACATTTATAAACAACACCTAAGAAAAAAACTAAACTTAATCTCGTGTAAAAAAGTCAAATCCAAGTGCAGTAGCTACACCGAAGACGAGGGTCCAAAGTCCGATGCTGATTGTTAACCAAAGTATCGTCCATTTTTTTTCTGCACCTAGAGACATTCCTATGAAAGCTGCGATATGTGTTCCAATCAGAATGGGTCCTAATAGTGCAAGGCCAGGTAGTCCGTATTTATTCCAAATGGCCTTAGCACGTTCACTTCGTTTTGAAGGTGCTGTGCCTAATTTGTCGGCGCGTTTTTGATACCATTGTCTTACCTTTTCAAAACCTATAATGACAGGGATGACGGTCGCCATATTTCCAACAAATGCGACTACCATAACCCAAAAAGGTGAAAGACCTCTAATAATACCTAAAGGAATAACAAGTGCAATTTCAAGCCAAGGAATAGCAGCTCCTAAAAAAACTAACGCATATTCATAAATCATTCCATATCCTCCTTATTAGCCAATAGCTAAGTATGGACAAATAGATTAAGAAAGTAGTGAGAATCTACAACCATAAAGGATATTGTATACCTTAAAGAACATCTTGTGAAGCATCAAGGAATTCCAATTCAGCTATCGTGTAACGTATTACCGCATCGGGGGCCTGACCCCCGATGCGGTGATGTGTTAAAGGGAGGGGTTCCTATCACTTATGAAGTAATCTTTTGGTAACATTTCTTATTAGTTTTGGTAAAACATCGAAAGTATAGGGTTTATAGACTCTCTCTGTCCATTGGTGTCCACCTTTTCCGTATACACCCAGGTTGATAGATGGAATGTCTAGTTCCTTCATCTCTTTTAAAGGCAAATGGAATAATTGGTCCATTGCAGGAAAGTTATTTTTAATTGATAAAATATCTTCTTCTGAACCGTTGTAGGATAGAAAGCTCCCATCTGATAGAAAAGGAAAGTATTTTTTTATTGTAAACTGTACCTCTTTGTACTCAGCTTGCTCTAATTCAGCACGAACAGAATGATAAATAAACTCACCCTTTTGATCAGCTTCCTTTAAAAAGTTGGATGGTAAAAAGGGAGGTGCAAAGAATAAAATCACTCTTGGTTTCTTTTCAGGGTCTAGCAAATGAAGCGCTTCTACGATCTTAAAAGCAAGCATTCGATCATCATGAATTTCATGTTTAAACTTCTTCAATGTTTCTGAAATAACTTTATTAGGGGATAAGTTAAGACCATCAAGGTAGTTAATATAGTCCTCTAACTTAAGCACTTCCAACTTCCACTCTAAATCTCTCTTAGGTAAATCCGTCATGTCACAAAATTCATGATAAGCCCTTTTCTTAGTATTCTCAAAATTATTACAAACGTCTACTGCTACCGAGTACATTTCATCGAGAACCTGTTTCGGAGTTTTTGTATAAACGAAATAATTAAAGTAAAGTTTAGAGCTTACAGCTGTTTGGACATCATAGCTTTTTTTATCATCCCTCATATACAAGCAGGTAGGTGGGAGAATAACCTCTCCTTGAATCTTTTCTGAAAACTCGAGATTCTGACCTATTCTTAGATTTAATTCAGATGCTATAAGAGTAGGATCAATGGCAGCAAGATTATCACCGACATGTGCCTCTCTTCCGAAAATGTGAAAACAAGGAAGGAGCTTTCCAGCAACACCTGTATAAATATATTTCGTGGTATCGCCATCATAAAGTGGCGAAATAAAATCATTATTTATCGCAGCAACATATTCTAATGAATGTTCAGCCTGTAATTTCTTTAATTCTAATAGGGATGTTCGAATGCCAGTATGTTGATTCTCTTCATCAGGATTGAACATAATAAGTAGATTGCCATTCAGCTCCTCAGGGTGTTCAGAAAAATAAAGGAGATTCGCTAGATGTACAGCGATTCCACTTTGCATATCAAGTGCTCCTCTTCCAAATAACCATTCTCCCGATAAGGCATCTGTCTTTACTTCTTTATCACCTTCATAGCTAGTGAAGAAATCCTGCAACGCAGCGGGGTCATGTGCAATAGACTGCAAACCACCAAAATCTTCAGTTCCCACTGTATCTAGATGTGCATGGTAGATGATGGTCCGACTTGAATCGTTTTTCCCCTTTATAAAAGCAAACACGTTTTTTCGATTTAATGTATCGTTCTCAATATCAACTGACCAAGCAAACTTTTTATGAGTACTGAAGTATGGAAATGATTGAAGTATTTCTAAAATAAAATCTGCCTTATCACGCTCACCAGCGGTGCTATTATAACTTTTCATTTTTACTAATTCCCTGGTTAACAACTCAACCTGTTCATCTGTTTTTAAACCTTTTAGACTCGAATACATAGTATAATTCCCCTTGCGCTATATTTACTTCAGTATAAAAGTAAAGAAGGGTTGGAAGCAAATGGTCTGGAATAGTAGTGACATAAAAAGCCCTACTTAATTTTAAGTAGGGACAAGTTTATAATCGGACCATAACAGACGTGCCATCTTTTAATTTTATATCTACTAATACTAAGCCTCTATGGTATTTAAGTTCTTTAACTATTTGCTTCAAATATGGTTTTATGAATTTTGGCTGATCTGAGTTGATGGTGTATTTCGTGTGCTGGTTTATCTGCTTACTTACTTTTCTCCATACCCACTCTGAAGAAAGTATTGAACCGGAAGCACGTAAAACAGTCAAAGGAACTGGAATCGTGAAGGAATGGTTCTTATCCGTTTTTACCTTTACTTTAATCATTTTCTACTCTATAAAAATAGCGACAGTGTCACCGTTTCCAGATTTGATATCAACGATTTGACCATCCATTTCACTATCAATTGCTTCAATAATTAAATCAATATTGATATCTTCAACGTATTTCTTTGAATCCGGTATACTTGAAGCAATACTATGGCCTGCTTTAAGAACTGCTTTTACAAGTCTAATAGGCAAGTTAATGTTTACATTGTCATTGTCTTTAGAAACCACTCGTATTTTTAATGTTTTATCTAAATAGGCAGTATTTTTTACTGGTCTTTGCATTTCTTGTTTATCTTGTAGTAATTGGATAAGTTCTGCTCCCTTATCTGAGTTGATTTTTCCTTCTTGAACCATCGTTAGCACCTTTGAAATTTCTTCTCTCATACAATCAACCTCCAATTATTCTTTTAATAATTTTATTGCTTCCTCTGGAGTGATCTCTCCGTTTTCTAACATAGTAAGAATCTTCTTTTCATCTTGATCACCTTTCTTGGGTGTTTCGTAACCTAATGAACTGATTATGTCGTTAAGCTTTCCGCGGACAGTGGGGTATGAAATTCCCAACTCTTTTTCAACTTCCTTAATATTTCCTCTACAAGTAAGAAAGGTTTCAACAAAATGAAGTTGATCTTGTGAAAGTAAAGATATCTTTGATAACTCAAAGTCATTTTCCACTGTTGTGTGGCAATGAGAGCATTGTAACTTCTTTACCTTCATGGTTTTGCTACATACAGGGCAATTTGAAATAACAGGATAAGCCAATTTTTAACCAAATCCTTCCTTTTGTTTGATTGAATTATATAACCTTTAATTCAATAAGTAAATATATACTTTGAATAATTTTATAAAAAATAATAATTTTATTAATTGTTTTAAGTTGGATATTAATAATTTGTTATTCCTTTCATTTTTTTATTAATTAGACATTTACGTAATGTAAAAACAAGAAAGTATTCGCAACATTCTGTGTTAGAATGGGAATATATGTGAGTGAAATACAGGTTACATACCAATCCATTGAGGTTTTAGAACTAGTGGGATTGGAAATGCTTAGGGTAGATTGCCAAGCTAAGAAAAATACGCCTTAGGTCTTAGCATGTTTTACGTTTAAGGTCTATGGAGTTATATGGAATGGTTGTATATCGTTAGAGATGTAAAAGATGATGGATATTTCCACAGAGATGAAACCATCCTCCCCTTACATTCGTATAGATTAATAAGTGAAAAAGTCAGGAGTCGATTAACAATGAACTCATTTGTGGCATTTCTAGGTAAAATTACGATAACTATTCCAACAACGATTATTGTGTGGCTTGTAAGCTTTTTTGGATTTGATCAAACGTTTGCGGCGTCATCAGCCATTTCGATTATTGGCGGTGCACTCGTATTCTGGTTAATGTCAATCTATCTAAAGTCTAGGGTTTTAAACAAACATAGACTTTCGAAAAAAGAGTATCGATATATTATGAAGAATTTAGAAGAAGCAAAACCGAAGATCCATAGGCTAAATAAGGCACTTATGTCAATAAAACATATCCCTTCGATTAAACAACGACTTGAGTTTGTTCGTGTCACGAGGAAATTGTATAGTTTGCCTAAAAAGGAACCTAAAAGATTCTACAAGGCGGAACGTTTTTTCTTCTCTCATTTAGATTCAGCTGTCGAGCTTGCAGAAAAATATGTTTTTCTTGCAAATCAACCTAAACGAACAAAAGAGCTTGAGCTCTCACTATATGATACTAGACGCACTTTAGAGGATCTTCAAAAATCAATAGAGAAAGATTTATATCATGTCATTTCAGATGATATTGATCAATTGAACTTTGAGATTAACGTAGCGAAACAATCAATTAAAAGAGACGATGAGGATTCAAAATTTCTAGATGAAAGCAGGAGATTAAAATGACCGAAAATCAACCCAATCCATCCCTGTTAAAAAAGACCGGTAATGCAAATTTAATGGATGACCTTCTTGCAAATCCATTTGGGGAAGTTAACAATACTGCACAACCTACGATTGAAGTAAGAGAAAATAAACAAGTAAAACTGATTGACGTTATACCAGAAGAGAATAGAGCAAAGGCCTATCAATTAGCTGAACAAATAGATCCCACGAATCATCAAGCAATGATTTCCTATGGGACACCTGCACAATCCAAGCTTTTATCGTTTTCACATAGCATGCTTGATCATGTTCAGAAAAAAGATGCGGGTGAAGTTGGAGATATCATTAATGAACTAATGAAAAAGCTACATGATGTAAATCCTGACGAGTTGAAAACGGAAAAGCCATCCTTACTATCAAGAGTTTTTGGAAAAGTAACTAGTTCTGTTCAAGAGGTACTTTCAAAATATCAAAAAACAGGTGCTCAAATTGATCGAATTAGTGTCAAATTGGAGCATAGTAAAAATGGTTTAATGGCTGATATTGCTATGCTTGAAAAACTCTATGAGGTTAATAAGGAGTATTTTGATACATTAAATATTTACATTGCAGCAGGTGAAATAAAGTTAGAAGAACTAAATGAAAAAACAATTCCGGCGCTAAAAAAAGAAGCCCAAAATTCAAGTGATCAAATGAAATTCCAAGAAGTAAATGATATGACTCAGTTTGCTGACAGGTTAGATAAACGTGTACATGACTTAAAACTAAGTAGAGAAATAACGATTCAAAGTGCGCCACAAATTCGTCTAATTCAAAACACAAATCAGGCGCTCGTGGAAAAAATACAATCGTCCATTATGACAGCGATTCCACTTTGGAAAAATCAAATTGCCATTGCACTGACTCTTATCAGACAAAGGAAAGCTGTTGAAGCACAGAAACAAGTATCAAAAACAACTAATGAACTTCTATTAAAAAATGCAGAGATGCTAAAGTCTAATACAATTGAAACCGCCAGAGAAAATGAACGTGGACTAGTTGATATTGAGACTTTAAAGAAAACACAGGCTAATTTAATATCAACCCTAGAAGAAACATTACGGATTCAAGAAGAAGGCAGAAACAAGCGTCGTCAGGCAGAGCATGAGCTCGCAACGATGGACAGAGAATTAAGACAGAAATTGCTAGACATTAAAGAAGGGTAAACAAAAACCTACTATCAGGTGGAGAGTCTTCCATTTGGTAGTAGGTTTTTTGTATATTGGGACATCTTTACTTCAGGAAATTAATATATTCAAAGTAGAGTGGAAGGTTTAACTTCGAGGGGGGATTCTCATTACTACTAGAACCGCATTATTAACAGGTAGTGCATCAGGGCTTGGCAAGCGAACGGCAATTGAACTAGCTCAAAAAGGGATAAACACTGTTATTAATTATCGGAATAGTGAAAAGGAAGCGATTGAACTAAGTCTACAAATTAAAGAGAACTTTGGAGTAGAATGCTCAGTGATTCAGGGAGACATTGCTTCGGTAAGTGACTGTAAAAAAATTATCCAACATTGTATGGAAGAACATAATCATATCGATATTCTAATTAACAATGCTGGTCCGTATGTACACGAACGGAAAAACCTGATAGATTATGACGTGGATGAATGGAAATATATAATAGATGGAAATCTTAATGGAGTATTTTATCTACTAAAATACTTCGTACCCAAAATGCGAGAGAAGAAGTGGGGTAGAGTCATTAATTTTGGCTTCGACCGTGCTGACACAGCCCCAGGTTGGATCTACCGTTCTGCCTTCGCTGCAGCAAAAGTAGGACTTGTATCACTAACAAAAACAGTCGCGCTAGAAGAAGCAAAATACGGTATTACGGCAAACATGGTATCCCCCGGAGAAATCATCGGCTCTTGGAAAGAAGCGAACATCCTTGATGCCCTAGGCACAAAGGATGAAAACACCCCAATCGGCCGACCAGGCACAGGAGAAGACATCGCCAGAACCATATCCTTTTTATGTGATGAAAACTCAGACTTCATTACAGGCAGTGTTATACCTATTACCGGTGGGAAAGACGTTCTCTCAAAAAGGATCTTCTTATAGAATGGATTGCTCCTGAGTATATATACCAGAGTGGATTGGAGCGGAAGGAACTTGACTCCTGCTCAGAAGTTGAGGAAAGGTCGAGACCCCGCAGGCGGAACGACGAGGAGTGGGTTTTTTCACGCTAGTGAAAATAACCTTCCTACCCTCCCCGATGGGAATTTGCCCTTGAAAAAGCCGGCAGTGGGGCTTTTTCATAATTCCCCGCGGAAAGCAAGTTCCTGCAGCGAAAAGGAACGGTCAATGTGCAAATTAAAACATCCAATCTTTCGTGTTTTAAAAGTACAAGCTATTGTTTAGATACAATAAATAAACTAGAATAAATCATAGTCAGGTCAAAACTAAAAGGTGAATACATGTATTTAACAATAAAAGAAACCGCAGAATATCTATCCTTTCCAGAATCATACATTGAAGCATTAATCCTAGAAAAGAAAATTCGGGCTGTTCATGATGGGGAGCAATACCTTATCAATAAAGACCAATTTACAACCCATCTAGAGCAAATGGAAAAGCACAAAGCACTCCTAGAAGAATTACGAAATGAACCGATTCCTGCTGATATTGACGTGAAGGATGAGGATTAGCACTTTATAAGTTTTACACTAAAAATCAGTATCTAAGCCTAGTTGTTACAAAACTAGGCTTTTTTATCATTACTAAGATTTTTGAAAAGAAAGAACAAATAGCAGCATAGAAACTGCCCTCTATACTAGTCCAGTACAGAGGGAATTTACTTTAGTATCCTTTTTTATAATCAACTAGATTAATGTTCGGCGCTTCCCCTGTGATGTAGCTTTTTAGATTAGGGATAAGAATATTTTCTAACACGCGTTTATTATAGTTCTCGGTCGAACCCGATGTATGAGGCGTAATAATGACATTTTCAAAGTCCCATAGAGGACTTTCCTCACTAAGGGGCTCTTTTTCAAACACATCAAGTCCAGCTCCGGCAATTTTTCCTTCTTGTAATGCAGTAATTAAATCATTTTCAATAAGAATTTCTCCACGGCCAATGTTTATTAAGTAGGAAGTAGGTTTCATAAGGTCAAACTGCTTTTCACCAAACATATGCTGTGTTTCTTTAGTAAGTGGTAATGTGATTACCACATAATCACAATGTGGAAGAATCTCGTTCAGCTGATCTGGTGTATACATTTCATCAACAAATTGTTCAGGCTTGCCTGAATGACGTAGGCCTAAAACTCTCATTCCGAAAGCTTTTGCAATTTTAGCTGTTTCTTTCCCAATTTCACCAACACCAATAATTCCAATTGTTTTCTCATGAATTTCTAGCTTTAAGTTGTCGTGGTGCCACTTTTTTTCTGTTTGATTTCGAACGTAAGAATGAATTTTTCTTGTTAATCCGAGCATTAAGGCGAAAATGGTTTCAGAAATTGGGTAAGCATGAACTCCATTAGCACTTGTTAGATAGACATTCTTAGATTCTAATTGAGTTAAAGGTAGGTTGTTAACACCAGCACTCCAAGTCTGAAACCAACGTAACTTTGAGTCCTTATCGATGCTGTGCTCCTTCACTTCTTTTTTCCAACCAGCAATGATTTCAGCATCCTGGAGGTGTGCCTCCCAAACTTCTTTCTGTTTTCCTACAATCATTTCCCAATCGGGAATAATTTCTTTTATTTGGTGATAATATTCTTGGTCAATATCTTGAGTAATTACAATTTTTCTAGTAGACATGTCAATCCCTCCGTTTAGTATCTATTTTAACAGACTATTAGAAAAAGTTGTTATAATTGAAATATTACATAGTAGGAGGATATGATGATGGTTGAAAAAGTCTTAAACAATCTAGTAAGTTTAGAAACAGTAAAAAAAGCTTTAGACTTTTTAAAAGAAGATAATGATAACACGACGAAAGATCAGATCGACATTACTTCAATTCCTTCACCAACCTTTCAAGAAGAGGTAAGGGGTGACAAGTTTGTGAGTCGCTTTAAGGAACTGGGCCTTGAAAATGTGCATGTAGATGATATTGGAAATGTGATTGGGACAAAAGCGGGAACGGGTAAGGGACCTAAGCTTGTTGTATCTGCGCACTTAGACACTGTTTTTCCTGAAGGCACGGACGTTATGCCTAAGGTGAGAGATGGCAAGATCTATGCACCAGGGATATCAGATGATGGTAGAGGGCTGGCGGTGTTATTGACCTTGCTAAGGGCATTAAATCATTCAAAAATAAAGACCATAGGTGATCTTATTTTTGTTGCAACTGTTGGAGAAGAAGGATTGGGGGATTTACGGGGAGTAAAGGCGTTGTTTCAAGAGAGAGATGACATTGATGGCTTTATTTCTATTGAGCCAGGTGAGCCCAACCGTACGGTGTTTCTTGGTACAGGAAGCCGTCGTTATAAAGTAACGTATAAGGGGCCAGGAGGGCATAGCTTCGGGAATTTTGGTACTCCTAGTGCCATTCATGCTCTTGGAAGAGCCATTGCAAAGATTGCTGATATTGAAACACCAATCCAACCAAGAACGACCTTTAACATTGGAACCATTGATGGAGGTACATCCGTTAATACAATTGCTGCACAAGCATCGATGCTTATTGATATTCGGTCAACGTCACAGGAAGAATTAACAAAGCTTGAACAACAGATTCTATCTGTTATTCAGAGTGCGGTTAGTGATGAAAATCAGCGGTGGAACAAAGACTCTATCTCGGTAGATTATGAGTTAGTTGGAGATAGACCTGCCGGGTCACAGTCTGCTGAAAGCGTAATTGTACAAACTTCGTTGGCAGCAGATGTTGCTCTTGGCTTTAAGCCAGAATTATGTGAAGCAAGTAGTACAGACTCGAATGTTCCTATTAGCTTAGGTATTCCTGCTGTTACCCTTGGAGGTGGAGGAGATTTCGGTGGTGTACATACGTTAGAAGAATATTTTGACCCTAAGGATGCTTTCTTCGGCCCGCAAAAAATTCTGTTAACAGCATTGGGATTGGTAGGTATAGAGGATGAAACCGAACCATTGTTAAACGCGTGACCTATAAGATAAAAGTGGTACAAGCAAAATTGCTGTGTACCACTTTTATCGTTAATCCCAACTTCTAAGTTCACCTTTTTCTCTTCGAAGCTTCATTTCACCGATGATATCTGCCCCACACTTTTCCTTAAGGAGTGGTAAAAGCTCATCCCAGCCTTTTTCAAAAGGTAAAAAGGGAACAGGGAATGTTCTTTTATTCTTCGTTTCAATTTCCATAATAGGTGAACCATTAAGTTTTGCTTTCCTAATTTGGTTGATTTGACTTAAGGTAATTTGATGCCTAATAAAACCGAAGACCTTTAGCGTGAACTGATTATCGTTTAGAATAATACGTTGACTTTTAATGGCCAAAAACAGGAGTGTACATATCCCGACATAAATTAGGCTGACCTTTAAAAAGAGAAACCAGCTTTCTAATCCGTCTTGATTGGATACATTGATTCCGGATCCAACAACCAAAACAATCACATAAACACTAGACATAATTTTACCAATCCCAGAAGTATTGGGGTAGTAAACTTTTCCCTTCATAATAAACCTACTCCTCACTAGGGATAAACGTAATAGGAATAGCTAATTCATTTGTAACTGTTCCGTCCTTCTCGCTTTCTTCATAAAGATAAAGAGTGGCTGAAGGTGTTGTGTGGTCATCTAGATATACGGTGAATTCAAAGCTTCTCCATAACCCTTTACCCTCTTGATCCTCTTGGTTAACCTGAACATACTCACGAACCAGCTCTTCACCATCATCTGCAACTAACCGGTATGCAAAAGACCCTTCATACACCTGTGCCTCACCTTTAACAGTAAAGGTATATTCAACAGAGTCACCTGGTTGTGGGCTTTCAACGTGAAATGCCTCATTATGTGCACCGTGTTCTTCAGTCGTTTCTTCATCTGTTGTGTCAGTCGCTTGATTATTTTCGGTTTCCTGTGTTTGTTCAGGTGGTGGATTTTGATCATTGTTACAACCTGATAGGAAAGCGAGGGCTACCATAAACATAGTAAGTAATTTAATCATTCTATTTCCTCCTTTTAAACCTAGTACCCTTCTCATTTTAGGCAAAGTCTGTTCACTTTAACCTTAAAGCGAATGATTAATTAAATGCTTTGCTATGGCCCTCTAACATAAAAGGTCTATATAATCCAATAGCCCAAATTGTTAGCGATAGGCAAATCAGTGCATAGGCTAGTAAGGTAGGATATATACCTAAAGGAGGATGTAACTTATGAATAGATATAGATCTTATCAAGGCTATCCAAACTTTGAAGGTCCATTACCAGGTCCAAACGGAGGAAATGGCTATCCGCAATATCCACCAAACTTTGAAGGTCCATTACCAGGTCCGAATGGGGGAAATGGTTACCCACAATATCCACCAAACTTTGAAGGTCCATTACCAGGTCCGAATGGAGGAAATGGCTACCCGCAATATCCACCAAACTTTGAAGGGCCGTTACCAGGTCCAAATGGAGGAAACGGAGACCCAGAATATCCACCAAACTTTGAAGGCCCATTACCAGGACCAAACGGAGGAAATGGCTATCCACAATATCCACCAAACTTTGAAGGCCCATTACCAGGACCAAACGGAGGAAATGGCTATCCACAATATCCACCAAACTTTGAAGGTCCACTACCTGGTCCAAATGGAGGAAGCGGAGACCCGGAATATCCACCAAACTTTGAAGGTCCATTACCAGGTCCAAACGGAGGAAATGGCTATCCGCAATATCCACCAAACTTTGAAGGTCCATTACCAGGTCCAAACGGAGGAAATGGCTATCCTCAATATCCGCCAAACTTTGAAGGTCCATTACCAGGTCCAAACGGAGGAAACGGCTATCCTCAATATCCGCCAAACTTTGAAGGTCCATTACCAGGTCCAAACGGAGGAAACGGCTATCCTCAATATCCGCCAAACTTTGAAGGTCCATTACCAGGTCCAAACGGAGGAAACGGAGACCCGCAATACCCACCAAATTTTGAAGGTCCAATACCTGGTCCAAATAGACAAAATGTCTACCCAGTTTTTCCAGGACCATTTCCAAGAATGAAATTTAGAAGATAGTCACATCTTTTTTACATTAGATTAAGAGTCTTTTTAACTGCAATACAGTATGTGATAGGTATGCTCTACTTCTTCTGGGGTCTGATAAAGGCCAACTTATGGAAGTAGAGCTTTATTAATTCATAAACAAAACTTTGTATTGCTTTCTCAACATTAACTCTTGTATTTACATAAAAAATACGTTAACTTTTAATCACCATTTAACTGTATTAAGGAGAAGTTGAGATGCTAGATTGCAAAGATGATATTTTATTTTTCACGAAACAGTTAGTTAATATTGAAAGTATTGTAAATACCAATGGAGAAAAAGAAATAGCTCATGTGTTATATACCTTAATTTCGTCGTTTCCTTATTTTACGAATAATCCAAGTCATGTGTTAAAAGTAGAAACAAAAAATGACCCTCATGAACGTTTTAATGTATTGGCTTTTGTTAAAGGCTCGAAAGGTACTAGCAATAAAACGGTAATATTGATGGGTCATATGGATACTGTAGGGATTGATGACTTTAATCAGCTAAAGGATAAGGCTTGTAATCCGGATGAGATTGTTGAAGAATTTAAAAAAGAAAATCTTCCTCAAGCTTTAAGGGAGCATGTTGATTCAGAAGAGTGGATGTTCGGTCGTGGTATTCTCGACATGAAGAGTGGGCTTGCTAGTCATCTATATCTTCTAAAATATTATTCTGAGCACCCAGAGGAACTAGAAGGGAATTTAGTGTTAGTGAGTGAGTGTGATGAAGAGGACGGTTCACATGGAATTCTTTCTGCGTTACATGAATTGAAAGCATGGAAGGAAGAGCATGGGTTCGAATATGTTGCGGCGATAAATGCAGATTTTGTGTCACCTCGCTTTGAAGGAGACGATAATCGTTATATCTATAAAGGTACTACAGGAAAGTTACTTCCTTCTTTTTTTATAACAGGAGCTGAAACACATGTAGGATCTTGTTTTGAAGGACTTGACCCTAATTTTATTGCTGCAGAATTAACTAGACAAATTGACTATAACCCAGACCTGTGTAATGAGGCACTCGGTGAAATAACAGTGCCGCCAGTTTCGCTTAAACAAACAGACTTAAAGCCCTCATATACTGTTCAAACGGCACTGTCTGCCTATGTCTACTATAACTTCTTTATCTTTTCTTGGTCTCCAAAAGAAGTGCTAGAAAAGCTAAAGGAGCAAGCTTTTATCGCCTTTGAAAACTCTCTACACCTTTTCAAAGAACGCTATAAAAAATTTAGTGAATTAAGTGGAGAACCTTATAGAGAAGTAGCTTGGACACCTAGAGTGCTGACCTATGAAGAAATGCACGAACAGTTAGTAAATGAACATGGAACAGACTACGTCAGTCATATGAAAGCTTTTAAAGAGAAGCTGTTACTAGATGAAACTCTAGATACTAGAATGTATGCAGCCAGAGTGGTAGAAGAAGCGTGGAAATGGATGGTAGATAAAAACCCAGCGATTATTCTTTTCTATTCTTCCTTATATTCACCACGAATCGAGTTATCAGGAGAGACTGAACAAGAGAGAAACTTAATTGAGGCACTCGATTATGCAGTTGAAAAAGTACAACCAAGCTATCAACATCCCATTGCAATTCGTAACTTTTTTCCATACATTTCTGATATGAGCTTTGTTGCACTTAGTGATGATGAAGAAGGAATTCAAGCTGTTTCTAACAACAACCCGGGCTGGGGAACGAAACACTATGTGAACTATCAGGACATTCGTGAGATCAATGTACCAGTCATTAATATTGGTCCATATGGAATTGATGCGCATAAAAAGTATGAGCGAATGGAAAAAACATTCTCTTTAGAAATAGTTCCTAATCTGACAAATGAAGTAATAAAAAAATTATTAACTTAATTAATAAAGTAA
This sequence comes from Cytobacillus suaedae, assembly GCA_014960805.1. Classification (GTDB taxonomy): domain Bacteria; phylum Bacillota; class Bacilli; order Bacillales; family Bacillaceae_L; genus Bacillus_BV; species Bacillus_BV suaedae. The sequence continues at coordinate 387,772 of CP063163.1, forward strand.
TGTATAGACTACTAGAAAAGTGGTTATTCTAAAAATAAGTAAGTTATCCAATGTATTTCCCCCTTTTAACTCAACTACATTTGTGGTTGAGTTTTTTTTGTGTATTTACTAGAAAAGGAAATTATTCTTAGGTTATCGAAATAGTATAGAAAGAATAAAAGGGGGAGATCCGATGTTTAATACTCTAAGGAATGTGATTGAGGAAGAAATCTCAGGTAAGCAAGCCTATCGCTATGCGGAAAGAATCGCCCAGTACCATCGAATACAGGCTTCACCAGGTTATCGCGAAGCTGCTAATCAAGTAATCCAACTGTTAAAAAGAGATGGAGTAGAAGCTGAATTAATCTCCTATCCTGCTAGATTTAACGATCGGAATATTTCTCATAAAACCTTTCAGGAATGGCAATGTCGCTCGGCTGAGCTATGGGTTGAATCTCCACAAAGGAAGCGGATTGCTCGATTTAATGAAGAAGAAATTTCACTAATCCAACGAAGTATATCAACTCCCCCTGAAGGTATTCAAGCTGAGCTAATTATTATTGATAATGCTGACAAGGAAGAGAGTTATCAAGGACTAGATGTTGAAGGGAAAATTGCACTTGTACGAGGAAATCCAGCGATTATACATACATTAGCTGTTGAAAGATATAAAGCACTCGGATTAATTTTTGACAACTTAAATGAATACCCACCTTTTAGGACACGTATGGACTTTCCAGACGCAAGACAATATACGTCTTATTGGTATCATAGTGAAGCTACAACTAAATCGTTTGGATTTGTTGTTTCTCCGAGAATCAGTCATGAACTACGCGAGTTGGCTGAGAAGGGTACTGTTACTTTATTTGCTAAAGTTGATGCAAAGCTTTATGATGGGCATTTTGAAAATATTGAATACGTGATTCCCGGTCAAATGGAAAAGGAAGTACTCATTGTAAGTCACTTATGTCACCCTTATCCTGGGGGTCAAGATAATGCTTCAGGCCCAGGTACATTAATGGAAGTAATGCGTACGTTAACGACTTTGATTAAAAATGGAGCTCTACCAAAACCGGAATTTGGAATCCGTTTCTTAATGATGCCTGAAATGAATGGTACAGCAGCATACTTTTCACAACATCCAGATAGAATCAAAAAGACAGTTGCAGCATTAAATCTAGATATGGTTGGAGCCGACCAATCAAAAGGCGGTGGTCCATTATGTGTCGAACAACCACCGATGGCACTACCAACATTTGTAGATCGATTTATGTTCAAGCTAGTAAAGGAGCAGTCGAATAATACTAGTACTTTTACAGGTACCTCACAATACAGTACGATTCACTCTGTTAAAACTCGCTTCTCAGGCGGCAGTGATCACTATATTATATCTGACCCAACGATTGGAATTCCTTGTCCAATGCTGATTCAGTGGCCAGATAAGCATTATCATACAACCACTGATACGACCGGAAATTTAGATGAGTCAATGTTAAGATTAGTAGGTGTTGTTGCCTCCGTTTATTGTTATGGTTTAGCAAATGGTGAAGAAGAAGAATGGGTTTCTTATTTGCTTCATCATTTGAGCCAGGTTCCAGTATATTTAGCTGAGGCGAAAGATTGGGTAGTAAAGCAAAATTTTACCTCTGATGAATTGCTTAACGCACTAAAGATGTATGAAGACTATGAATTAAAAGCATGGGATCAACTGAAAAACTACTCTGTTAGTCGAGGTTTTACTAAATGTGAAGAGCTTTCGAGCTGGGGGATAAGATCAATATCCCAAGCTATTCTATACAACCGCGATATAATTGAAAAAGAAGTTCAGTTTAATAATAGAACCGTAGAGAAAGTCTCGAAGGAACTATCATTAAATAAAGTATATAAAAGAATATTTATTGGACCTCTACGAGTGGGCGATGAACTAGAAGAATCCACCATAGAAGAAAAGGTAGAGTGGTATAAACTTGAATCTCGTATTCCTTTAGGTTACTCAGACTTTATTTTTTATTGGATGGATGGGAAACGAGATCTCGAAGAAATACTAAACATCACAAAGTATGAAACGGGTCAATATCACCCTGATTACACGATAGAGCTAGTAAAACGATGTGTTTCATTAAAATTAATTGAAGAGGTGTGAGAAATGATTGGTTTAACTATCAAGGAACTAGATACCCCCTCTTTACTATTAGATAAAAGTAAACTAGACCAAAATCTACAAGAGATGTCGAGGTTTGCGATTGAAAATAATGTACGCTTAAGGCCGCACATAAAAACTCATAAGTCTGTGAATATTGCTAAGCTTCAGCTACAAGCTGGGGCTGTGGGAATAACATGTGCAAAGATTGGAGAAGCAGAGGTGATGGCTGCTGCGGGAATAAAAGATATTTTAATTGCCTACCCAATCTCAGACGAATTAAAAATACAGCGGCTCCGGAAGTTGCTTGAAAACAATGTGGAACTTAAGGTTTCAGTGGATAGTCTTGAACAACTGAAATGTCTGCAAAAGGGATTGGAAAATACGCCTTTTGTGCTTGAGGTCTGGATAAAGGTAAACTCTGGCCTTAATCGTTGTGGGGTTGAGCCAGGTAATGAAGTAGTAGAGCTAGCACAAGCTATTGTGTTTTTATCTAAGCTAAGATTAGGTGGAGTATTTACTCATGCCGGCCATTCTTATGCGGCAAAATCCCCAGAAGAAATTCGAAGAATAGGTTTAGAGGAAGCAAAGGCGGTTGTCGAAAGTGCGGAAGCGTGTGAAAAAGTAGGAATTCCGGTTCCAATCAGAAGTGTCGGTTCAACGCCAACGTATAAATTTGCCGGCCAAGTAAAAGGGATTAATGAAATTCGACCTGGAAATGCTATATTTTTTGATGCTATTCAAGCGGGCCTAGGTGTGACTACACTCGAGAGATGTGCAGTTACTGTATTAGGTGGAGTTGTTGGTGTTTATAAAAACAGGATTGTCTTTGACACAGGAAGTAAGACACTTTGTTTAGATAAGGGAGCACATGGTAACAATACAGTAAATGGTTTTGGATGTGTCATTAATCACCCTGAAATTACAATTGAAAGACTCTCTGAAGAACATGGAGTTGGGATTTTTGACGTACCCACTACATTAAAATTAAAAGATAAAGTACAAATTATTCCCAACCATGCCTGTACAGTAGTGAATCAATTTAATGAATATTTTGTCCATGATGGTAGTAGAGTGATAGATGTTTGGAATATTGAGGCAAGAGGTATGATTAAATAGGGGAATGGAGGGATGTTTTGAAAACAGATATAACGTATAAACCCTTGGAAATTGAGTTTTTTCAACAGCCTACTATTGAATTAGCACAATCACTATTAGGTTGCTTATTAGTAAAAATAACTGATGACGGTATTGCATCGGGTTATATTGTTGAAACGGAAGCGTATAAAGGACCCGAGGATCGAGCAGCACATAGCTTTGGAAATCGCCGCACAAAAAGAACTGAAATTATGTTTGGTGAACCAGGTTACATCTATACATATCAAATGCATACACATTGTTTGGTCAATGTTGTTAGTGGGGATGTTGAAAAACCAGAGGCTGTATTAATTAGGGCGGTAGAACCACTAACCTCTATTGATATCATGCAAAAAAGAAGAGGCATGACCGATCTTAAAAGTCTTACAAACGGACCTGGTAAGCTGACAAAGGCATTAGGGATTTCTATGGAGGACTACGGAAATTCAATCATAAAACCGCCCTTGTTTATTGCAGAGGGTCTGAAGCCTGAATCTATTTCCAGTGGCCCAAGGATTGGAATCGAAAATTCAGGAGAAGCTAAAGATTACCCCTGGAGATTTTGGATTACCGGAAATAAATATATATCAAGATAATTAGAAAATCCCACTGATGTGGGATTTTTTTGTTTGGGGCGTGAAGGGGAATTTCTAGGTTATGCGAGTATTTTGCTAAGGAAGACGAGTATTTTGATTTTTACGCGAGTATCCGGTAAAGGAACGCGAGTAAATCAGTATTTAAGCGAGTATTCTGTTTAGAAACGCGAGTATTTTAATTTTTATATAAATAAGCCAAGAAGGACGAGTATGATCATACACGGATTAGCAGTCCTACCCCTATTAGGTCGCAGGTCTTAGTGCAAATTATATCTTAGGATCATTATGACAACATGGTTTCCACGATAAGATAAAGACATGAAATAACTAAGGAGGAAAACATTATGAAAAAGTTTGGGTTACTACTAGCCGGAGGGATTGCGGCCATTATCTTATTAGGCAACCTTCCGGCAGTGATTGGATTGGCAATCAGCCTAGTCATCATGTACTACGCAGTTAAAGGGTTTATGAAAACAGACTCGGCTGCTAAAAAGGTCATGTGGGCAGCCGTTGGATTAGTTGCTCTAACAATCACAGCTTCAAATGTTCCAGCCATATTCGGAATTGCAGCAGCTTATGTTTTATACCTAGTGTATAAAAATTGGAACAATAAAGAAGTGGTTATTACAGAAGAAAGCAGCGATCCGTTCACTAACTTTGAAAAGCAGTGGGCTGAATTAAAGAAAAACTACTAAAAATTACAAAAACCAAAGGAGAGATTTTAATGAGTTTATTCAATCGTATTAAAAACACTATCACAGCAGATTTACATGAGGTTTTAGATCAGAAAGAGCAAAAGAATCCAATTTCAATACTAAATCAATATCTTCGTCAATGTGAGCAGGAAGTAGAGAAAGTTCGTAAACTTGTTGAACGCCAGCATCTATTAAAAGATGAATTTACTCGCGAATATACAGAAGCAACTAAATTAGCAGAAAAACGTAAGCATCAAGCTGAAATTGCTTCGAAAGCTGGAGAAAATGAGCTATACGAATTTGCTTATCATGAGCAAGTTCAATACGAAGAACGCTCTTCTCGATTAAAGGATTCATTAGCAGGTGCTTCACAACATTTATTAGAGCTTGAGAAAAAATATGAAGAAATGAAGCATAAATTAAAAGATATGTATATCAAACGAATGGAGCTAATGGGCCGTGAGAATATGGCGAGAGCACACTATAAGATGAACCAAGTGTTAGATCCTAGTAGCCATACAAACAAATCAGAGGCTAGCTTTAACGAAATGGAAAGTTACTTAGAAAGACTGGAGCAACAAGTGAATTCGGCATATTATCGTAATACAATTGACTCACGTATTGCCCAGCTAGAAAAAGAAATGAAAAAAGAAGAATCTATTACTATTTCATAACCAAAACATGGTATTCTTAAGAGGCGTGGGGAACTGCGCCTTTTTAGAACATAATATTAGAGCAAAAGGAAAGGAGGTAGCCTTAGATGTCAAATCACAAAAAAACAGATTATATTAGTCAGTTATCGATGATTGGGCTTGTAGTCCTGTTTATTGAGGTTACCTTTTTTAATAGTGGAGTCATTTTTTCGGGTTTTGTATCGAGTGTTTTAATATACCTTGGTAGAAAAAAGTTTAAAGGAACATTCGGAAAATTAGTCTTTTGGATTGGTTGTATTAGCTTATTTTTTACAATCGCAAACATGATGACTGTTAAATTTATATTAATCGGGATTATCTTGTATTTTGTTCTTCAATATTTTCAATCAAAGAAAAACCCAGCTGTCATAAAACCTGAAATTGAGGATACAACAACTGCTCTAATTACAGAGGAGCCAGTTATTAAGACAAAAAGTCTTTTTGACAATGTTTTTATCGGTCGCCAAAAAACATCAGACCATGTCTATGAGTGGAACGATATTAATATACAGACAGGTATTGGAGATACAACCATTGATTTAAGTAACACTGTTTTACCAAAAGGAGAATCGATTATCTCCATTAGAAATTTTGTAGGAAACGTGGAAATCTTAATTCCGTATGAAATGGAAGCAAGTATCTATCACTCAGTTATTACTGGATCAACTACTATTTTTCAACATGAAGAAAATAGCGTGTTTAATCAAGTTTTATCGTATCAAACGGAAGAGTATAAAGAAGCTGAACAAAAAATAAAAATAGTCACCTCGTTCCTAATCGGAAATTTAGAGGTGAAGCGAGTATGAGTTTAATTCAAAAGCAATTAGTTATTTCTGTTTTTATCTCGATTATTCTGCTTGTTACATCCGCAGGAGTGTTCTTTACGGCTTATCCCTTAACGGATTGGGGAGATTTATGGGATCGAAAGGTCATGGACGTACCATTTGTTATTTTTGCTCCAAGTATAACTATTCTAATAGGGTTAATTTTTGGATTTATAACAGGGATATTATGGAGAAATCAATTACGATCCATTTCAAATATATTATTAGAGGTCGAACAAGGGAAACAAATTGGTGCAGATGAATTGCATCAGGACGAAGAGTTAGACCAAATTTTCAATCAAGTGAAGAAGATTAATAGGCAAATGCTCGATCAAGTCAAACTGTCTCAAAAACTAGCAAATGTAAAAGCTGAAGAGCAAGAAAAGCGAATTCAAGAGATTGTCTCTCAAGAGCGAAATCGACTTGCAAGAGAGCTGCATGATTCTGTGAGCCAACAGCTATTTGCTGCATCAATGGTGATGTCAGCGATAACCGAAACAAAACCTGACCCAGAAAATGCAGAGACGAAAAGACTTAAGATGGTAGAAGAAATGATTCATCAATCACAATTAGAAATGAGAGCACTGTTATTGCATCTTCGTCCAGTCGCATTAAAAGGGAAATCTCTTCAAGAGGGAATGAAGGAGCTACTTACCGAACTATCTCAGAAAGTGACAATGGGCATTACATGGAAAATAGAGGATACACAACTTGATAAAGGTGTGGAAGATCATCTTTTTCGAATTTTGCAGGAATCTGTTTCAAACACTTTACGGCATGCGAAAGCTTCAAACCTCGAAGTTATTCTTATTATGAGGGATGGAATGGCCATTCTAAGGGTTGTTGATGACGGTAAAGGTTTTGATGTAGAGGAGTCTAAGTCTGGCTCTTATGGTATGCAAAATATGTATGAACGGGCACTAGAAATTGGTGGAACTTTGAAAGTAGTTAGCGTAAAAGATAAAGGTACTCGTCTTGAGGTAAAGGTGCCGATGATAAGGATTGAGGGTGAAGGACATTGATAAGAGTGGTATTCGTTGATGATCATGAAATGGTAAGGATAGGTATCTCAGCTTATCTCTCAGCACAATCAGATATTGAGGTGGTTGGAGAGGCATCCAATGGACGTGAAGGTGTGAAACTAGCTCTCGAATTAAGACCAGATGTAATTTTAATGGATTTAGTCATGACTGAAATGGATGGAATTGAGGCTACAAAGCAAATTATAGAAAGCTGGCCAGATGCAAAGATTATCATCGTGACGAGCTTTTTAGATGATGAAAAAGTGTATCCTGCCCTTGAAGCTGGTGCAACAAGCTATATGCTTAAAACCTCAAAGGCAAGTGAAATTGCAAACGCCGTCCGTTCAACCTACGAAGGGCAATCAGTATTAGAGCCTGAAGTAACTGGTAAAATGATGATGAAAATGCGGAAAAAAGAACCAGCAGCATTGCATGACCAGCTCACCAATCGTGAAATGGAAATACTCTTATTAATGACACAAGGTAAAACAAACCAAGAAATCGGGGATGAATTATTCATTGCCCTTAAAACTGTAAAAGTACACGTAAGCAATATATTAGGAAAACTTGAAGTGCAAGACCGCACACAGGCTGTCATTTATGCCTTTAAACATTCATTAGTTAAATAATTTTTAAAAACTCTACTACTGATATCTAATAAAATGGATAAATTATATATCAGGAAATAGTAGAGGAGCGGTACGGATGTTACAGGCAGCTATGTGGGGAGCGATTGCAGGTTCATCCCTTCTAATTGGTGCAATACTAGGAATCTTCAAAAACATACCCAATAAAATCTCAGCCTATGTGATGGCCTTTGGAACAGGAGTATTGATTGGTGCAGCAACGTTTGAATTATTGACTGAAGCTGTAAAAGAAGGCGGGATTGTCTATCCATCACTTGGTTTTTTAGCAGGTTCCACGGTCTTTATTCTTGCTGAGTCAATTATTATGAAAAAAGGTGGACATGAACGGAAACGTTCCAAAACAAGCCCCAGAGGTCATTCAGGAATGGCTATTTTTATAGGGACAATCATTGACGCAATTCCTGAATCAGTGATTATTGGAGTAAGCTTACTAGAACATCATTCTGTTAGCTGGCTAATTATTATAGCCATTTTTATCAGTAACTTTCCTGAAGGCTTATCAAGTAGCATTGGGTTAAAAAAAGATGGCTATTCAACAAAGAAAATCTTGCTTTTATGGTCAGTTGTTATGGTTCTGGCCTCTCTAAGCTCTTTACTAGGTTATATACTAATCGACCCGGCCTCAACATGGCTAGTCACAACAATCGGAGCCTTTGCTGCCGGAGGAATCATCACAATGGTATCCTCAACCATGCTTCCTGAAGCCTTTGAAGAAGGAGGACCCATTGTTGGGTTTATCTCGGCCAGTGGATTATTATGTTCACTCGTCTTAACCTATTTTGGTTGATATCATCCAAATTAAAAAGACCGACTGCAGAAGTAAACGGTTCCGACACTGTGGGGAAAACGTAAAAGAACAGGTGAAATAACATACCAAATCACAGCAATTTTAGCTGGAGATAGCTAACAAAAAAACGCTTATCCAGGCGTTCTTTGTTTTAACTTCCTTATTAAAGTAAAGCTGCTCGTTAGTTTAAGTACATCTTTTCACAACCCCCAATAATTTTAAGATAAATATCCGATCGTTTTTTGTAGCCTAATTCAATTTTGGAGATAGAAATAGAAAAGTGAATACTGCTTAGGACAAAACCATTCGGTGAAAATCAAAACGCCCCATCTCATATTACAGAGAATGGAGCGCACACAATTTATTCGAAATTACTCTCTAGCCCTAATGATCTTTTGATTTTGGGTAAAGGAACTATGCAAAAATGCACCTAAAATCGATATTCCTATTACGTAAGGAACAATAAATATGCCATAGCCAGTACCGTACTCTGTAATATCAGAGGTAAAGTGAAGATAGATTCCATAAAGAATATAAGCAGCATACCCTATAATCATTGTAATAAACCATGTCCATTTTTTAGTGAGAAGTGGTAAAAGCAATGGACCACCGATCAGAATAAAAAGAATAACCATTTGTGAAAAACTGACTGACATGATGTAACCTCTCTTTTCATCTACTTATTCATCGTAAACTTTGCATATGCTTGAGAAATCCCATTCCTATTAACTAAACATTATCAAAAAGTACATCCTTTCACAATCTCCAATAATTTTAACATAAATATCCAATATCTTTTGGTTCCTTATTCAATTAAATGCTCTGTTAGTTTAAGTGTAACACTTCACAAGCTCTATATTTATTTTAACATTAAATTACAATTAACTGATGGAACTTTTAAAATCACTATAGCTAATGAAATACCAATTAACATTGTAATTAGGACGTTGACAACAGCTGTTGTCACTATGTTATTTGAGGTGCCATTTAGTATGCGAATCCGAGTATTTATAACCAATAAACGTTGATATAGAAGGAAAAATAATAGACCAAATCGTATGCGATTTGGTCTGCTAATTAGTATGCTATTTCATATGTTTCTCTACAGAAACGGAACCGTTTACTGCAGAAGTGGGTCCTTTTCACGTTGGCCAAAGTTATCAAACTCCAGCACATATCACTTTAAGAATTTATCTCTACAATATTAATACTTTCGATAGGTTTTCCATTATAAAATAAAACCTCATGGTTATTAGAATTTAGTGTTACCTTTATTGTATTTTTTCCTTGTTTCAGAGTACCTAAATTATAATATTGTCCATAGATACGATTGATCTTCTTCCCATTTATATATAAATGGGCATGCCCTTCATTATAACTTGGAAATTTAGTTCCTATCATTTTAGGAGTGAATCTAAAATTCTTAGTTTGAACTTCTAAAAGCCATGTATCAGATTGGTCTTGAGTAACTGATATCGAAATTAAAGGAACCTCATATCCTTCAGGTATTTCTAAATAGTCGTGTTCGACATGTGACGATGTATTGGCAGAAAAATGGTTGTGCTCTTTTTGATATGTAAAATAAATGAAAAATAGTAAGAACGGAATAAAAAAAATTAAAAAACTCCTGAATCTTTCCATAATAAATAGTTTCTCCCTTACGCATTTGACTCAAGTCGTTTAATCATATAACCAAAAATTACAAGTAGGAGACCAACAACTAAAAATCCTATGTCATATAACAAAGGATTTTCTGCCAATGGTTTTACTCGATGCACTTGCAAAATGTGATGGTTGATAAGCCCTTCAATGAGGTTAAATAAACCTCCACCAATCAAAATGCCTCCTAAGAAGATCTTCCAACTATTCCCCAGTTCTTTTTTTCTGGCATCCTTAAAGATTTTTACTCCACCCCAAAGTAGCAATGCCGAAAATAATGCAGTAAATAACCCATCTGTAAAAATCTCTAATTTTGTATTTTCGCTAAGAATCATATGATGCCATTGAAGTAACTGATGAAATACAATTCCATCAATTGCTCCTAATAATCCCAATCCCAGAATTAATCCAGAAATGAATAAATTTTTATTTTCTATTTTCAACTAAACCATCCTCTATAACGATTTCATAGTAACAATTCATTCCCAAAAAGTGATTAAACTATACTGACTATTCGTGCAATAATTAATTATCTAATAAAAAGAACATGTTGAGGTAGCAACAATCCCTTAAACTCTTTTTCCTCATTGAAAAAGAAAGATTAACGTTTATCTGACTTGTTTGATGGAAAAAGTGAGAGTATAGGCGAAATTTATCCTCAGCATAGATATATCTTAATTTTTATGTTATAACTACTATTATTAAATTGGTTTTGACAATGTAGGCTAGAGAAAGGTTGAGATCGGATGGAAGAAAACAACATAACATCATCAAATTTCATAAAAAATATCATCACTGATGACTTGAAATCCGGAAAACACAAAGAAATCATTACACGTTTTCCACCAGAACCTAATGGGTATTTACATATTGGACACGCGAAATCAATCGTAATTAACTTTGGATTAGCGGACGAATTTAACGGAAAAACAAACCTTCGTTTTGACGATACAAATCCTTTAAAAGAGGATGTTGAATTCGTTGAATCAATTAAAGAAGATGTTAAGTGGCTAGGCTATGAGTGGGAGGAATTGCATTACGCTTCAAACTATTTCGATGAAATGTATGAGCGCGCTGTTCTTCTAATTAATAAAGGTCTTGCATACGTTGAAGACTTATCCGTTGATGAAATTCGTGAGTATCGTGGGACACTAAAAGAACCAGGGAAAGAGAGTCCCTCTAGAAGTCGTAGTATCGAAGAAAACCTTGATTTATTCGGAAGAATGAAAAACGGTGAGTTTCAAAATGGTGAGAAAGTGCTTCGTGCAAAAATAGATATGTCTTCACCTAATATTAATCTGAGAGATCCTGTAATCTACCGTATTTCACATGCTACTCATCATAACACTGGGGATAAGTGGTGCATCTATCCAATGTACGCATTTGCACATCCACTTGAGGATGCAATTGAAGGGATCACTCATTCAATCTGTACGTTAGAGTTTGAAGACCAACGTCCACTATATAACTGGGTTGTTGAACATTGTGACATGGAAGCGAAGCCTCAACAAATTGAATTTGCACGCTTAAATGTGACGAACACGGTCATGAGTAAACGTAAGCTAAAACAGTTGGTTGATGAAAAGTTTGTGGATGGATGGGATGATCCACGTATGCCAACGATTTCTGGGCTTCGTCGTAAAGGGTATACTCCAGAATCCATTCGTAACTTCTGTCGTGAAACAGGCGTTGCTAAAAACTATGGTGTAGTAGATGTTCAAATGATGGAGCACTTTATTCGTGAAGATTTGAAGCTTAAGGCTCCACGTACAATGGGTGTACTTAAACCATTGAAAGTCGTAATTACCAATTATCCTCAAGACCAAGTTGAAATGCTCGATGCTGAAATAAACCCTGAGGTTCCGGAAATGGGTATTCGTCAAATTCCGTTCTCTAGAGAAATTTATATAGAACAAGATGACTTCATGGAGGACCCTCCTAAAAAGTATTTCCGACTGTTCCCTGGGAATGAAGTTCGACTTAAGCATGCCTACTTCATAAAATGTGAAGAAGTTATCAAAGATGAAGAGGGCAATGTGGTAGAGCTTCGTTGCACATACGATCCAGAGACAAAGAGTGGTACTGGGTTTACTGGTCGTAAAGTAAAAGGAACACTTCACTGGGTGGAGGCAACTCAAGCAATCGCTGCCGAATATCGCTTATATGAGCCTTTAATTCTTGATGAAGAGCAAGGGGAAGGGGAATCCTTTTTAGATAATGTTAATCCGAATTCCCTTGAGATTGTTCAAGGCTTTGTTGAACCGAATATGAAAGATGCAAAGCCACAAGATAAATTTCAATTCTTTAGACATGGTTATTTCAATGTTGATCCAAAGCATACGACCGAAGAAAAACTTGTTTTTAACCAAATTGTAAGCTTAAAAAGCTCATTTAAACTTTAATATTATAAAAGCTGTTGACTAATCAACAGCTTTTTTTGCGTTTATTCACATATATATCGTCGAATACAAAGGGGATATGACAAGTTTTGTCGTATCTATAAGTAATACTGAAATTAACATGGGGGTACGCCATCATGCTTGTTGAAAAATTATTGCTCCACGTGCTAATTATTTTAACTCCAATCTTCATATATAATTTTTTCTTTGCAAAAAAGCGTTATGGAAAATCACCATATTTTTGTGGACTTTTACAAGGAATTTCGGTTGCCCTCTGTTTACTTTTCTCTTTTGAAGCCTATGGTCTCTATTGGGATCTTCGTTATGTACCACTAGTGTTAGCCTCTTTATATGGAGGGCCAGTGGCTAGTGTAATCGTTTTGTGTGTCTACTTTGGTTTTAGAACGTATATTGGCGGAGATGCTTTGTTCATTGGATACCTAAGTGGCATACTAGCGGTAATCGTCCCCTTTTTGTATTCCGTTAAGTTTATGAGTTATGACTTAAAAAAGAGAATCAGGATGGCAGTTTTAATTGGTTTATGGCCAATGCTTGTCATGTTATTAATGCTAGGAACCCAACTAGTAATGACAGGTGATAAATCAGCTGTTAACTATGACATTATTAAAAATATCTTTATATTTGGAGCGATACAGGTAGTGACAATCTGGATAGCTTCTCGAATTAATGAATCGATGATTGAAAGCGAATTGATGAAACAAGAAATAGCACGAGCAGAAAAGCTAAACACCCTAGGAGAACTGGCAGCTTCGATTGCTCATGAAGTAAGAAACCCTCTAACAGTAGTAAAGGGATTTCTTCAGCTCATGCATAAACAAGAAAAAGGGCAAAATCATACCTATCTTACCTTGGTGTTAAGTGAACTAGGCCGTGCGGAATCTATTATTAATGATTACTTAAATTTCGCTAAACCTCAATTTGAAAAGATCGAAGAATGTAACCTTACTGAAATACTAACAGATATTTCAATATTGCTAGAACCTCTTGCGAATAAAGAAGGGGTAAATCTTGAGTATTCTTTACAAGAAGATATTTATATCTTTACGGACCGCAATCAAGTTAAACAAGCCTTTATTAATCTTATTAAAAACGCCATTGAAGCAACAAGTGATGGTGGAAGTGTAACAGTGACCCTCATACTAGAAAATGAGCAAGCTTTAATCCTAATTAGTGATACTGGAAAAGGGATGGATGAGGAAGAGCTATCTCGTATAGGTACATTATTTTATACAACGAGAGATAAAGGAACTGGCTTAGGGACGACCGTCTCGCTAAGAATTATTGAATCAATGGGCGGAAGTATCAAATATAAAAGTGAAAAAAATGTAGGAACAGAAGTAACTGTATTACTACCAGCTAATCAAAAAAGTCTTCTTTAATGAAGATTTTTTTTCGTCAATTTTGTGAAAATGTTCACAAACACTACTTTAGGTGTGACAAACATCACACCCGTAAAGTTCATTACATCTTAAAATAACACTATACACAGATATGTGAAACATTGAGCAAACTTTGATAGGAGGACTACACATGAGTAAGAAAAAGTTAGTCTTGATTGGAAATGGAATGGCTGGTGTTCGGACAATTGAAGAAATCATTAAGTTAGCACCAGATCAATATGAGATTACAATTTTTGGGGAAGAGCCACACCCAAATTACAATAGAATTCAATTATCAACCGTATTACAAGGGAAGACGACGTTGGAAGATATCATTATGAATGACTGGGATTGGTATAAAGAGAACAATATTAACCTCTTAGCTGGAGAAGAAGTCTTAAAGATTGATAGGGAAGAGAATAGGGTTATTTCAAAAAAACATACAGTTGATTTTGATGAACTCATAGTCGCTACTGGTTCTAAACCATTTATATTACCTATACCAGGGGCTACTAAAGATGGTGTTATTGGGTTTCGAACAATACAAGATTGCAAAGATATGATTGAAACCTCTAGAACTTATAACCGAGCAGTTGTTATTGGTGGTGGCCTACTGGGGCTTGAAGCTGCTAGAGGTCTACTAGATTTAGGAATGGATGTTCATGTTGTTCATTTGCCATCTTATTTAATGGAAAAACAGTTAGACCCAGCTGCATCAACAATGCTACAGAGAGAGTTGGAACAACAAGGAATCAAGTTTTTAATGAACAAGCAAACAGTAGAGATAGTGGGAGATACAAGAGTTGAAGGATTGAAGTTTGTTGATGGCACGAGTATTGAAACAGATCTTGTTGTTATGGCAATAGGTATAGTCCCTATTACATCTCTTGCAAGAGATGCAGGGTTATATGTTAATAGAGGAATTGTTGTAAATGATTTTATGGAAACAAGCTCTGAAACTATTTTTGCAGTTGGTGAATGTGTAGAGCATCGAGAAGTTACGTATGGTCTCGTTGCTCCACTATATGAGCAAGCAAAGGTACTCGCAGCACGTATTACAGGTAAACCAACAAAACCTTATGAAGGTTCTGTTACTGGAACTCAGTTAAAGGTTGCTGGAATTGATCTATTTTCAGCAGGAGAGATTTTGGATGATTTTTCTACCAAATCAATAAAGGTGCATAACGAATTTGATGGAGTCTATAAAAAAATCTTAATCCGAGATAATCGAATTGTAGGAATCGTTTTATATGGTGATACGAGTGATAGTACAAAGCTATTTCGAATGCTTTCTAAGAAAGAAGATATAAGTCACTTAACGAGCGTAGCAATTTTAAGTAATGGAGACATAGGACCTACAGCTTCTGACGATATTTCGGCAATGCCAAATGATGAGGTTGTGTGCGGCTGTAATGGAGTTACAAAAGGAACGATTGTTCAGGCGGTCAAGGAACAGGGTCTTACAAGTGTCGAGGAAGTAGGCGGATGCACCAATGCTGGACGTTCTTGTGGACGATGTAAACCGCTTATCTCTAATATCTTATCCTACACATTGGGAGATGAGTTCAAGGCTACCACTACAAAGAAATCACTTTGTGGATGTACAACATTTAGTCGTGAAGAGATAGTAGCGGAGATAAAGGATAAAGGATTAACCTCAATCAAAGAAGCCATGTATGTTCTCGGCTGGAAAAATGAAGAAGGATGTTCAAAATGCCGACCAGCACTGAATTATTTCTTAGGAATGATTTTCCCAGAAGCGTATATTGATGATCGTAACTCTAGGCTAGTAAATGAGAAAATGCACGCGAATATTCAAAAGGATGGCACATACTCTGTTGTACCAAGAATGTATGGTGGGGTAACCAATGCACAAGACTTGAGAAAAATTGCTGAGGTAGCGGAAAAATACAATGTCCCACTTGTGAAAATGACAGGAGGTCAACGAATTGCTCTGATTGGGGTGAAGAAGGAAGACCTAACTGATGTATGGAAAGAGCTCGATATGCCTTCAGGATATGCCTATGGAAAGACTTTGCGAACAGTAAAGACTTGTGTAGGATCACAGTATTGTCGATTTGGAACACAAGATTCGTTGAGTCTAGGAATAGAGCTTGAGAAGAAGTTTGAAAGACTTGATACACCGCACAAAGTGAAAATGGGGGTATCTGCATGTCCTCGTAACTGTGCCGAATCTGGAATTAAGGATATTGGGTTTGTAGGAATTGATGGCGGTTGGGAGATTTACATTGCAGGTAATGGTGGAACGGATCTTCGCGCAGGAGACTTGTTATGTACTGTAAAAACAAAAGCTGAAGTAATGGAGATAACAGGTGCATTTCTCCAATACTACCGTGAAAATGCAAACTATTTAGAACGGACTTCTCATTGGATTGAAAGAGTAGGACTTGATCATGTTAGACAGGTGTTAGAAAACAAAGAAATGATGCAGGAGTTAAATCAAAGATTGGACACAACTTTAAAACGTTACATCGAGCCATGGAAGGAAGCTGTGGAAAGTAAGACTGTGAAAGAAACGTATTATACAAAGGTGCAACTAACGTAATTGAAAGGAGTGAAACATATGATTGGAACGAAAAGCATTGTAGAAGTTGCTAGACTAAGTGGTTTACAAGAGAGAACAGGAAGGTTGATTAAAATTGGTTCTCTAGAGATTTCCTTATTTAAAACGTCACTTGGCACAGTGAGAGCCCTTCAAAACAAAAGTCCACATCCAAAGGGCGGGACACTAGTGGATGGATTAGTTAGCGGAGAGTTTGTATTTTGTCCATTATACGATTGGAAGATTTCATTAATTGATGGAAAGGTTCAAGCCCCGGATTCAGGTATGGTTAAAGTCTACGAGGTAGAAACCTTAGACGATAAAATATTTATTCTATTATAACAGAATGGTGAGTGGATACTCTCAAGGTGTCCCCTCATTAATTATACTAATGAGACACCTTGGGGGGGGAACAATATGAATAAAGGGAAAGTATTTTTAGTAGGAGCAGGGCCTGGGGATGTACAGCTTATTACCGTTAAGGGAATGGAAGTGTTACGTAAGGCAGAAGTAGTCTTATATGATCGCTTAGTAAATCCCAAATTGCTCGATTTTGTACAGGAAGATTGTGAACTGATTTATTGTGGTAAACTTCCTCATCGCCATATTTTAAGACAGGAAGAAATAAATGATCTATTAGTGAAAAAGGCATTTGAAGGAAAACTGGTTGTACGTTTAAAAGGTGGTGACCCTGGGGTATTTGGAAGAGTAGGAGAAGAAGCAGTTGCCTTAAAATCAGAAGGCATTCCATTTGAAATTGTACCAGGTATTACATCAGGTATTGCTGCCCCGTTATATGCCGGAATCCCCGTTACCCATCGAGAATATGGGGAGTCATTTGCGATTGTAACAGCACATGACAAATCAATCGATGGTAGACCTAAACTTGACTGGAAGGGACTCGTCAGCATTGATACCATTGCTTTCTATATGGGTGTAGGTAATCTTGAATTTATAAGTGAAGGTTTAATACAAGAGGGAAAACCTTCGGACACACCTGTTATTTTAATACAGTGGGGAACCTATGGACGACAAAAAATACTTGAGGGGACACTGTCAACAATAGCACAGAAGGCACGAACAGAGAACTTTAGCAATCCAGCTATCACGCTAGTAGGTGAAATTGTTGCTCTACGTGAACGAGTAAGCTGGTTTGAAGAGAAGCCTCTATTTGGTAGACAAATCGTACTTGCAAGAACAAGTACAGGTAGCGGTAAAATAGCGAAAGAGCTAGTGGAACAAGGCGCAGATGTTATTGAATTTCCTAAATGGAAAAAGAAACCGGCATTAATTGACCTTAAAGTTCTAGATAAATTGAATATGTATGAAAAAGTCATTTTCACCTCTGAAGAAAGTGTAGAAGAGTTTTTTCAGCTGCTCCTTTCTAACAGTATTGATATTCGTAGAGTACAGGCAAACGTTTATGGTTTATCTAGCAAAACCATTCAAAAGCTAAATGCGAGAGGTATTTTTGCAAAGCTGGTGGATAAACAGTATGATCAATCAGATGTATTGGTTGTTGGAGATGACTATGCTTTAAAAAATAAAAATGACTTTACGTTGCAATTTGCTAAATGTGACTTTCTAGTAACAAGCTATAAACGACTAGATGAACACTATTTTCCGTTATTCCAGCGTATGGTAGAAGAATCAACGCTAGATACAGTTGTATTTCCAAGTAGTTCTTCTGTTCAGGCATTTTTAGAAGGTCTGAGGAGTGCGGGTTTGAATTCAAATGAGTTTCTTGCAAACCTTAAGGTGGTATGTATGGGAAGTAGCACGTGGGAAGCGAGTGTGGTAAATGCTATCCTTCCAGATGATATGCCTGAAGTAGCCACTGCTGAAGGGCTGTTACAATGCTTATGTAAAAATTCTACTGTTAGAGAACTATCAGTGACTGTAGGTGATTAGATTAATATGAAAGCCATTGTTTATATTGGACATGGAAGTCGGAATGATACCGCAAATAATGAATTTGTCCACTTTATTAAAGAAGTGATGACAGAGGTTGGTGAACCCATTCAAGCATACGGCTTTCTTGAACTAGAAAAGCCGTCCATTAAGGAAGCGGTTGAGGAATGTATTTTAAAAGGTGCAACGGACATTAAGGTTATTCCTGTTCTGCTACTTTCTGGTATCCATGTTGCTGTAGACATTCCTAATGAGTTGAAGGCTTTAGAAGAAGAATATCCTTTCCTTACATTCGTATATGGTCGTCCCCTAGGTGTTGATGCTCTTATGACAGAAATCTTACTACAGCGTATCAATGAGAAATCATCACCAGGGTCACGAGGTGTACTGCTAGTTGGACATGGAAGTCGGCATCCAGAAGCAGGAGCTGAATTTGAAAAAGTAAGAGTACAGTTAGAAAATGAAACCCAATGCCCAGTCTTTACGTGCTACTTAAAAGCACAAGAACCTAGTTTTTCTTTTGAATTAGAAAAGCGGATAAAGGGTGGATATCAACAGTTAGTAGTCCTCCCATTCTTGTTATTTAAAGGTGGATTTACTTCTAAAATACGCGATGAAATTTCATCGATTAATCACAGTAAGACTGAAATCACATTTTGTGAGCCATTGGGGTTTGACCATAGGCTAAAGAGCATCGTTTTAAAGCGAGTAAGTGAGCTTTCCTTTAAGGAGAGAAGGTAATGAAGCGACATTATCCTATTATGTTAGATCTAGATGGAAAACAGGTTATAGTGGTAGGCGGAGGGAAAATAGCAGAGCGTAAAGTAATCGGGTTATTAGATACAAATGCACACATAACGGTTATTAGTCCTACGCTTACGGAAGTTCTCTCGCAGTTAGTTCAAGAGCAAAGAATACAATGTAAAGAGAAAACGTTTGAATCTACGGATATAACAAATCCCTTGTTAGTATTTGGTGCAACAAATAATAAGGGTGTGAATGAAGAGGTAAAGAAGGCAGCGGAGGAAAAACAAATACTATGTTTACTTGTTGATTCTCCACTTGAATCTGATTTTCACATTCCTTCAACCATTACAAGGGGAAGATTACAATTGATGATATCAACCTCAGGAGCAAGCCCAACTCTTGCGAAAAAAATAAAGCAAGAACTCGAGAAAAAGTATGATGAGAGCTATGAAAAGTTTTTGCACTTTCTATTTGATGCGCGTCAGCAGATTATTAAAGAGATAGAAGACCCAGAAATAAAAAGCAAACTCTTAACAGCGATTATTGATAAAAGTTTTTATGAGAGTAGTAACCGTGAGGAAAAGTTTCAAGAATTAGTAAAAGAAGTTCTAAAGTAACTGAACTCTACCTAGTGGGGTTCTTTTTGTTTTTTCTTATGGTATGATATGTGAGATTATTATCATTGAAATTGATGGAAATGGTTAACACTAATCTTAGATGATTATTTACTACATATAAGCAAAAAAGGAGACTATTATGTCGGAGAAATGGGAATTTTTAAGTCAGACCAAACCGTTCTTGCAAGAAGCTTGGAATAAATCAGGATTTGCAAGCCCAACAGCTGTTCAGGTGAAGGCAGCACCTCAGGTATTAGAAGGAAAAGATATTATCGTTGAATCACCAACCGGAACAGGTAAAACATTAGCATATCTATTGCCCGTTTTAAGTAAAATTGATCCAGAGCACGGTGGGGTTCAAGCTCTTATCTTAGCTTCTTCACATGAACTAGTTATGCAGATTAACCTTGAAGTCCAGAAATGGGCAGAAGGTAGTGGAATTAGAGGAGCGAGCTTTATAGGTGGAGCCAATGTAAAACGCCAGCTAGAAAAGTTAAAGAAGCGACCTCAAGTAGTAGTAGGTACTCCTGGTAGAGTTCAGGAATTAATCAAACAGAAGAAGTTAAAAATGCATGAGGTAAAAACGATTGTCTTAGATGAAGGTGATCAATTACTTGTACCTGAACATACAAATACGGTGGAAACCATTATCAAGGCAACGTTAGCAGACCGTCAAATTGTTCTATTTTCTGCAACGATGCCTGCTCATACGGAAAGAGCAGCAAGAGTGTTTATGAACAATCCAGAAGTTATTAAGGTTACGAAAGAGGATATGCCTGAATCAAAGGTTGAACATATTTATTTTGTATGTGACTCTCGTGAAAAGGTAGAAGTTCTTGAGAAAATCGGTCGTATTGAAAATGTAAAAGCCTTGACTTTTGTTAAAGATATTGGAAATCTTGCTGTCGTAGCTGAAAAGCTTCAATTCAAGCGAATTCCTTTATCTGTTTTACACAGTGATTCAAAAAAGGAAGAAAGAGCAAATGCGATTAAATCCTTTAGAGCAGGGAAGGTCCCAATGTTAGTAGCTACAGACGTAGCAGCAAGGGGCTTAGATATCGAGGGATTAAGCCATGTTGTTCACTTTGACCTTGCAGAGGATTTAACTCAGTATACACACCGATCTGGAAGAACCGGTAGAGCGGGAGCAGCAGGAACAGTCATATCGATTGTTACAGAAAGAGAAGAAAGAACATTAAAGCAGTATGCGCGTGAATTGGGCTTCAATGTTAGTAAAAAGGTGTTCTTCAAAGGGCAAATTGCCGATGAGCGTAAAACACCAATGGCTGCTTCTCAACCAAAAAGGACGAATGAACGTAAAACCCCAGTGCCAGCTTCACAATCAAAAAGAAACAAGAAGTAAAAGGGAGGAGATGATCCTCTCTTTTTTAGAAGGGAGAAACTCGAATGGAAAGAACTGCATTACTAGTGGGAGCTTCAGGTTTAGTCGGAAATGAGTTGGTGAAGTATTTATTACACAGCGATGAATATAAACGTGTAACGATTCTAGTACGTGGTGATTACGCTGTTACGTCTCCAAAATTGGTTGTTAAAAAAGTTGATTTTGATGGTTCTCCATATGAAAATCTTGAACCTGTAGATGATATTTTTTGCTGTTTAGGAACCACGATTAAAAAGGCAAAAACAAAAGAAAACTTTTTGAAAGTGGATTTTCAATATCCAATAGAGCTTGCGAAATGGGGAGCGGAAAATGGTGCTAAACAATATTTAGTGGTATCAGCCATGGGAGCAAATAGTAACTCTAAGGTTTTCTATAACCAAGTAAAAGGTAAGCTCGAGGATCAATTAAAAAGTCTTGATCTACCACATGTTCATATCTTTAGGCCATCATTACTCCTCGGAGATCGAAAAGAGTTTCGACTAGGAGAAAAAGTGGGAGAGTATGTTATGAAATTCCTCTTCTTTGCATTAGTGGGGCCGTGGAGAAAGTACCGAGCCATCGAAGCAAAGCAGGTAGCTCTTGCGATGTATAAAAAAGCAGTGGTACCAACCAACAAGGCTTACGCTGTTTATGAGTCGGATGAGATTGAAAATACAAAGTAAAAGCCAGTCCATATAAGGACTGGCATTTTATTATAATATATCTATGACTCTGCCAACTTGCCCAGACTCAAGTCTTACTTTAATGCCATGAGGATGAAAACTGGATTTTGTCAGAATGTCTTTTACAACACCTTGTGTCTTCTTTCCAGTACGTTGGTCTTCCTTTAGAATAACATTTACATTCAATCCTGCACGAATGTTACTGCGTTGTTGACCGCTCATTAAGAGCCCATTTTTCTACGTGTATTGCTAGGTTTCTTTGTCATTTGGCTTTTCATTTTTTGACCTTGTAAACCAGCATTTCCACCTGTTTTTCCTGCATTTTGCTCTTGCTTTTTGCTAGCTAATCTTTGTTTCGCAAGTTCTTGCAGACTTAATTTTTTCGTTTCAGTAACTACTTCTTGTTCATTATTTGAAGAGTTTGTCATGAATAGCAATCTCCTTTAATTTAAGTTTTCTACTTATTATAATACAAAAATAAGCTAAGTAATACATGTCTAGTAAAATAATTACTAGTAGCCCATTTCTTTTAGTAGATCAATCATTAAATCAGGTCGATCAGTCATAATCCCGTCTGCACCTGCTTCAATGAGGAACCGCATCGTTTCTTTTTCATTAATGGTCCAGTAATGAACCTCCATTCCTCTACGATGGGCACCTTCGATGATTTTCTTATCTGTTAAATCAAAGATACTTTCACTCGTAGGAATCTGAATGGCATCTACATTAGGATTATAGAGGTTTCGAACAAATAGTTTGTGGGCTAAAACAAACTTTAAAACCTCTTGTTTCCCTCCAGCTACTGGTGTTTTTCCTTTCGAATAGGTTTGGAATGTATCAATCACTTTTTGATCGAATGAAACAATATTCACCTGTTCTTCAAGCTTATATTTTTCAAGAAGTTCCCATAGTTTTTGCGCCATTTCATCATAACGTTCAGGTGGATTTGTCGCTTTTATTTCTATGACCATCCGCCGCATATCACCAAAAGTTTGAAATACCTCTTCAACCGTTGGGATATAAACTCCTTTGTCTCGATAACTATATTCTCCATTTAAATCCTTAAAGTAATAACCAGCATCTAGCTTTTGAATTTCCTCTAACGTTAATTCAGCAACACGACCACTACCATTGGTCGTTCTATCAACTGTATTATCATGAATAGTCACGAGATGCCCGTCTTTCGTAATGTGAATATCAAATTCAAGTACATCAACATTTAACTCATCGGCTACTGAAAATGAGGCCATCGTATTTGAAGGAGCTAAGTGTTCACCACCTTGGTGAGCAATAACAAGAGGTTTGTCATGATTAAAAAAGGCGCGTTCAGGTCTCTTTTCAACGGGTAAGAAGTTGACTAGTATAAATACCATAAAGAGAAATAGTAGAGCAATTAGAATGATATATCGACTCCTTTTTGGTTTTTTCGTTTCTAAGGCACCTTGAACCATTTGTATCATCTACCTCGTTTCTGCTTCAAAATGTAAGGCTTCAAATCCACGGAATGCGATATTTTTTCTCCATATAGGCTTCTCAAGTAAGCGCGGGTTTGCAAAGCACTCTACTAGTTTTTCTAATGCAATGATTCCTTCAAGTCTAGCAAGTGGTGCACCAAGACAGAAGTGAGGACCAGAAGCGAATGATAAATGCTTAAGGGTGTCTCGTTGAATGTTAAATGAATTTGGATCCTCGTTAATTAAAGGGTCTCGATTTGCTCCTGCTAACGAAATAAAGGCAATCTGGCCTTTTTTCAATTGTTGTCCTGCCAACTCCATATCTTCTGCAATCCATCTTGACGTCATTAAAACTGGTGGCTCAAACCGTAATGTTTCCTCAACGACATTTGAAATTAGAGTACGATCCTCTTGAACGAGCTTCAATTGTTCTGGATGTGTAAGTAACAAATAATAGGCATTGGTAATGAGGTTCACCGTTGTTTCATGACCAGCAACTAGCAAAAGTAAACAAGTAGCGATCATTTCATCTTCGTTAAGGTTATCTCCATTTGCTTCAGCTTGTATTAAACCGCTTAGTAAATCTTCTTGTGGAGAGTTTCTTTTTATAGAAATGAGTTCACGAAAATAGTGGCTTGCTTCTTTAAGGTCGTCTGAAACAGATTCTAAATCATCCATTGTTGTATTAAAATCAATGAACTTTATAAATGCATCAGACCATTTGCGGAAAAGCTCGCGATCTTCTTTAGGCACACCTAACAGCTCAGTGATTACAAACACAGGTAATAGATATGAAAAATCTCGGATTAGCTCATGTTGAGACTGTCCCTGACGAGCAGTTAAGAGATAAGAAGCGATATCTTCTATAGCTGGACGTAAGCGGTCTACCATTTTAGGTGTAAAAGCTTTATTCACGAGATTACGAAGGCGTGTATGGTCTGGCGCATCTCGAAACAGCATCATATTTCTGGTAAGCTCAATTGCTGGCATAACCCTCTCAGAAAAGGTTGCTAGATTCTCAGGAGGAAATAGTTTTCGGCCCTCTTTAATAAACCTAGGGTCTTTTAATGCAAATTCGGCCTCCTTATAGCCAGTAATGAGCCAACCTGTTGAATTAAGGAAGTTTCCAAACAGAACAGGATTATTTTCTCGAGCTGCATTAAAGATTGAATAAGGGTCGTTAATAAATAAGTCGGGAGTAATACTATTTAACATGGTTAGTTCTCCTTTTTTTAGATGTTATCTAAAGTATTTCGTTAGTCGTGTCTAAAGTCCTTTTACTATAATATATTTTCTCGGAACGTTCAGAAAATATTGCAAAGGATTCTTACTTGTAATATAATGACAAATACGTCTTTTGAAAATTACATATGAAATCCCTATAGGCCGTGTCTCCTGTAGTGTTTTAACCATGGATCCGTTGTTCATGGTTTTTCTGTCGTACATTATCATCTACATTGTTGAAAGGGTGAAGTCAATGAACGTTAAGCAACACCCAGATTATCAGGATGAACAAGAATGGCTAGATTTTACGAAGCAATATATGAAGATAGTCATCCAGGCATCTGAATCAGATGAAGAAAATTTCAGAGAAAATATGAAAGATGCACTTGAAGGTATAGATTTTAAAGATAGTAGTTTTCGTTATATGAATATGCTGACGAATTCAAATCTACTCCGAAGAACAGCAGAAGAGTTACGAAAGCTTAAACGCATTCAGCCAAAGCCGTATTTTGCAAGAATTGATTTTAAAAGAGCAGGCAAGGATCAAGAGGAAGTGTTGTATTTTGGAAAAGCTTCCTTATTTGATAAGGAAACCCAAAAGCCGATTATCGTAGATTGGCGTTCTCAAATCGCAAATTTATACTACGATGGTAGATTAGGAGAGGTTTCTTATGAAGCAGAGGGTGGAGAATACCAAGGCTATCTCTCATTAAAAAGGCAGTATGTGATTGAAGATGGTGAATTGATCGACATTCGTGACATTGACCTGACCACAACCGACGAGCTCCTCCAAAAGTCACTTTCAGAAAGCTCAAGTAATCGACTCTCTGAGATTGTGGCTACAATCCAAGAAGAGCAAAACGAAATTATCCGTGCAGACTTAAATAGGCCAATCATTGTTCAAGGAGCGGCTGGAAGTGGAAAAACAACCATTGCCCTTCATCGGATTTCTTATTTTATTTATACTTACGCTGATCAGTTCTCACCTGACCAACTCATGATATTGGCACCTAACCGACTATTCATCGATTACATCTCAGAAGTCCTTCCGGAATTAGGTGTTGAAAGCATTCTGCAAACGACTTTTATTGATTATGTTTCTAAATGTATTGGTAAAAGGATGAAGCTAAAACATCCAGAGGAAAAACTAATTAAATTTATAAACGGTTCCGATGAGGACTCCGTTCGATGGATGAGTGCCTTTAAAGGCTCATTGCAATTCAGAGATATGATAGATAAGTACTTACAAGATATTTTACAATCACTTCTTCCTAAGGAGGATTTTTTCCTATCAAAAATTCGTCTCTACTCCGCAACTAAGATTAGTCATCTTATCGAAAATGAATATAAATATTTACCGTATTACCAACGGGTGGATAAAATTAAGAGGATTCTTCAAAATCATGTAAGAACAGAGAAAAAGCGAATCCTTGAAAAGGTTAATAAGTTTTACGAGGAAAGAATTGAAAGTGCACTAACTAGTCATGTAGATCCTGATAAACGAAGAAGTTATGTTACAAAGGCATTGGATAAAAAGAACGAGGCTATAAGTGATATTAACAAGGAATCTAGAACAACTGTCACTTCCTATATGAAGAAATTCCCTAAGCATGATTTGTTTTATTACTATAAAAAGCTGACAACAGATCCTGAATTGCTAGCAAGCTATGGGGATGGAATACTGAATGAAGAACAAATTAAGCAGTTCTGTCAGTATAATAAAGCATTGCATCGAGAAGGTTGTTATGAGGTTGAGGACCTTGCTGCTTTATTGTATCTACAAAGTGAACTCTATGGCATTGAAAAGCATTTGCGAGCGAAAAACGTTGTCATAGATGAGGCTCAGGATTATAGTTATTTTCAACTTTTTGCATTAAGAAGCGCATTAGATACAGACATGTTTACAATTGTAGGAGATTTGGCTCAAGGAATTCATTCTTACCGTGGGATTAATGATTGGAGCCTCGTACAAAATGAAATTTTTCCGCGATCTACCTACAAAACACTTCAAAAAAGCTACAGAACAACAGTTGAAATCATGCATACTGCAAATGATATTTTGAAGTTGCTAAAACTAGAACTTCCAATGGTTGAGCCAGTGGTACGCCATGGTGAGAAGCCAGCATTTCACTATTGCTCTTCTTCCCATAAAGATACAGTAAAGAAGATAGAGAAAAGTGTTAATAAGCTCTACTCTGAAGGAATGAAGACCATTGCTCTTATCGGTAAAACAAACAAAGAATGTTTACGATTAGCTAAATTGGTTGAACAACATACGAAACTAAGTGTACAACTCCTTAAAGAAAATGAAGAAATTAATAAGGGTGATGTGGTAATCGTTAGCTCCCACCTTTCAAAGGGCTTGGAGTTTGATGCCGTTATCATTGTCTCCTTAGAGGAACATTTTGACGAAAATGAAATTAATATTAAACTATTATACGTATCTATGACAAGGCCACTTCACCGTCTCATGTTCTTTGGGGAAAGTCTTTCTAGTTTTTTATTGGATAGAGTGGATGAGGCGTTACTAGAAATAAGAAAGTAGTAAAAATTTACAATATACTCACACTGCGTTAATAATGATGAGGTAAATTAATAGAGAACCTGTCAGGTGGCGAATCATTTAATCTTTAAATGGTTGCCACCCTTTTTTTATGCATTTACATTTATTTACACACATTTACCTTTTGTTCACAAAAATACCAAATCTACTAAATAATAGGTTGTTACTATTAGAAACGTAGAAAGGTACTTTACTAAATTAAAGAGGTGGATACATATGACAGAATTAAATCGTCGTAAATTTTTAACGTATGTTGGAACTGGGGTTACTGCTTTAACGGTAGCATCAACAGGTCTTGGAGCATTTGCACCAACAGCAGAAGCAAAAGGTGTGAAAGCAGCATCACATTTATTCGGCTTTAAGAAAAAAGTATCTGGTCTTAACTTTACACCGATTAATCCAACTGATAAAGATGATTTAGTTTTACCTAAAGGATATAAATATGATGTCGTTGCAGCATACGGCGATGTGATTAATAGCAAAGGTGATACATTCGGATATAACAACGATTTTACAATGTATTTCCCAATTAACGGCTCAAATGAGAGAGGACTTCTATGGGTTAACCATGAGTACACAAGTGACATGTGGGTAACAGGTGCAAGAGGGAAAGATGGTAAATATACAAAAGCGCAAATTGAAAAATTATTATATAACCAAGGTGGTTCTATCATTGAAGTATATCGTGATGAAAACGGTGTATGGAAAATGGATACAACTTCAAAATATGCACGCCGTATCACTGGTTTAACTCCATTTAAATTAACTGGTGCTGCTAAAGGATCAAAAGCAGTTGGTGGAGCTACAGATGTACAAGGAACGTTCGCAAACTGTTCTGGTGGAAAAACATTATGGAATACACTTCTTTCTGCAGAAGAAAACTTTGAATATACTGCTAGAGATGCAGGACTTAATGAAACACATTACGGTTGGATTGTTGAAGTAGATCCTTTTAATGAAAGCTTTGCACCACGTAAACATACGGCACTTGGACGTTTCCACCATGAAAACTCTGCTATGGGCTTAACAAATGATGGACGTGTTGTAGTCTATATGGGTGACGATAAGAGAGATGCATGTGTTTACAAGTTTATTAGTAAAAATAAATATGTTGAATCTCGTAAACAAGCAAATGCTGATTTATTAGAAGAGGGAACTTTATATGCAGCTAATATGTCAAAAGGTATTTGGGTAGCATTAACGATTGATGCTGTACGAGCTGCTGCAAAGGAAGATAAAGAACTACTAGAGAAATTCCAGACTCAGGCAGATGTATTGGTAAATGCTGACCAAGCAGCAAAACTATTAGGTGCAACTCCTACGGACCGCCCAGAGGATGTAGAAATTAGCCCATTCGATAAAACTGTATTTATAGCTCACACAAACAACTCAAATCATGGAAACATCCATGGTCATATTACACGCTTTATCGAAGCGAATGATGACTTAGGTTCATTAACGTTTGATTTTGAAATTTTTGCATGTGGTGGTCGTCAAAGTGGTTTCAGTGCACCAGATAACTTAACTTTTGATAGTGAAGGTAACTTATGGACGGTTACAGATATGTCATCAGGTTCAATGAACAAAGGTGTCTTCACTTCATTTATGAATAATGGGGTATTCGTTATCCCAACAATTGGTGAACATCAAGGAGAAGCGTTCCAATTTGCTTCAGCACCAATTGAAGCTGAAATTACAGGACCATGTTTCACACATGATGAGACAACTTTGTTCGTTGCTGTCCAACATCCAGGAGAAAAAACGACTGATAGTAAAAATCCAACAAGCATGTGGCCACATCGTAAAGGTGATAATCAACCTAGACCTTCTGTTGTTGCTATTACTGGCTTTAAATACTAGGAGGGACGTATGTTACAAAATATTGGGATCCCCGGATTAATCCTTGTTCTAGTGATTGCCCTAATTATTTTTGGACCGTCAAAGCTTCCAGAAATCGGACGTGCTTTTGGAACAACACTAAGAGAATTTAAGAAGTCAACTAGAGATTTAGTTTCAGATGAGTCAAGCGACGAAGATAAGGTGTCTAAGAAAGATAAAATTAGCTAATTAAATAAGAGAGGAGATGTAAGAATAGACTTACATCTTCTTCTTTTTATGGAGTGAGAGTTGTATGGAAGATCGAACAATGAAGGCACTTGATCATTTTTCAGAGTTGCGAAAGAGAATTATTTTTACATTGATTGTCTTTTTAGTAAGTTTGATAGCGGGCTTTGTATTTGTCCAAGACATTTATGAATTCTTAATTAAAGATTTACCTTTTAAACTAGCAATCTTGGGTCCAAGTGATGTTCTCGTTGTTTACTTAATGATAGCTGCGGTTATTGCGTTTACATTAACCATTCCATTTGCAGCCTATCAAACATGGCGATTTGTTCGACCTGCTTTGACGAATCTTGAGAGACAAGTAACACTGGCGTATATACCTGCTATATTCCTATTGTTCATTTTAGGTATCTCATTTGGTTATTTTGTCTTGTTTCCTATTGTCTTATCTTTTTTAATGTCATTATCGACAGAGATGTTTACTACTTTTTATACAACAGAAAAATACTTCCGATTCCTATTACATATGACACTGCCTTTTGGATTTTTGTTTGAGCTCCCAGTGGTTATTATGTTTTTAACTAGTTTAGGAATCATTAATCCATATCGACTGCAAAAAATTAGAAAGTATGCTTACTTTGTATTGATCGTAATCTCAGTCTTAATAACTCCTCCGGACTTCTTATCGGATATCCTTGTTATCATTCCTTTAATCTTGCTGTATGAAGGAAGTGTGAGTCTATCAAAAATTATTTATAAGAGGAGACTGGCGAAAATTGACCGGGATAATAGCAAGGTAGAGCTTGCAAGTTAAAAGAACAAAAAGCCCTCCACAATGAGTGGAGGGTTTTCATTATAGTAATTTAGTGGTCCATGACTCACAATTCCAAATATCTGTTGCAATTTCTCTATAGAATTCAGGTTCATGGCTGATTAGAAGAATAGTACCTTTGTATTCTTTTAACGCGCGTAAAAGTTCTTCTTTTGCATCAACGTCTAAGTGGTTTGTAGGCTCGTCAAAGATTAGGATATTAGATTCTCTGTTCATTAGCTTACAAAGACGTACCTTCGCCTTTTCTCCACCACTTAATACAGCAACCTTGCTTTCAATATGCTTTGTAGTTAAGCCACATTTTGCTAAGGCTGCACGGATTTCCGCTTGGTTCATTGAAGGGAACTCACTCCACACTTCCTCGATACAAGTGTTTTGATTTGATTCTCTAACCTCTTGCTCAAAGTAACCAATGTGCTGATACTCACCAAGTTCAACTGTACCAGATAAAGGTCTGTTGATTCCTAAAATACTTTTTAGTAAAGTCGTTTTACCAATACCGTTCGCACCAACAAGAGCAATCTTTTGCCCACGCTCCATACGTAGGTTTAATGGTTTTGATAGTGGCTCATCATATCCTATAACAAGATCCTTCGTTTCAAAAATTAACTTTCCAGAAGAACGAGATTCTTTGAAGTAAAACTCTGGCTTAGGCTTATCTTTGGCTAGTTCGATGATATCCATCTTGTCCAATTTTTTCTGACGAGACATCGCCATATTTCTAGTAGAAACACGTGCTTTATTTCTAGCCACGAAGTCTTTAAGTTCATTGATTTCTTGCTGCTGTCTTTTATAGGCAGATTCTAATTGAGATTTCTTCACTTCATGAACTGCTTTGAAATTTTCATAATCTCCAACATAACGATTTAATTCTTGATTTTCCATATGATAGATCAAATTAATTACACTATTTAAGAATGGAATATCATGCGAAATTAAGATAAAAGCATTTTCATATTCTTG
This sequence comes from Cytobacillus suaedae, assembly GCA_014960805.1. GTDB lineage: Bacteria > Bacillota > Bacilli > Bacillales > Bacillaceae_L > Bacillus_BV > Bacillus_BV suaedae. Next base: position 418,751 of record CP063163.1, read on the forward strand.
AAGATAACGTTTTAACCAAACAATGTGTGGCTCATCTAAATAGTTCGTAGGCTCATCAAGTAAAAGAATGTCTGGCTTTTCAAGTAGTAGTTTTGCAAGAAGTACCTTTGTTCTTTGACCACCACTTAGATCAGTTACATCTTTATCAAGACCAATATCCTCTAATCCAAGGGCACGACCAATTTCTTCTACTTTGGCATCAATAACATAGAAGTCATTATTTGTAAGCGTGTCTTGAATAGTACCTACTTCCTCAAGAAGTTTTTCTAGTTCTTCTGGTGTAGCTTCGCCCATTTTGTTGTAGATCTCATTCATTTCTGCTTCGAGATCAAATAGATATTTAAACGCTGTTTTTAGTACATCGCGAATCGTTAACCCTTTTTCAAGAACAGTATGCTGATCAAGATAGCCAACACGCACATTCCTTGACCACTCAACTTTTCCTTCATCCGGTTGTAGCTTTCGAGTAATAATATTCATGAAGGTAGATTTTCCCTCACCGTTTGCACCAATTAAACCGATGTGCTCACCTTTTAGTAATCGAAAGGAAACATCATTAAAAATTGCACGATCACCAAAGCCGTGGCTTAAGTTTTTAACAGTTAAAATACTCATGTTATTCCCCTTTAAAATGTTATAGTTCGTTCTATATAAATGCAGGTTACCTGCATGCTATAAAAAATCACACATAATTGATTATAGCCGAGAAAGCAAAGATTTTAAATTACTACTTTTAAATTCTTGTTGGGAAAGTTTAGGATGGCCTTTAGAGGGAAGTTATACTTTAGACAATTTCCTACAAAATAGGACAGTAGTCCTGTATAGATTATAAAGATTAGCCTTTATACTAGAATAGATAAGGACTAAATACTTAACTGAAAAAGGCAAACTTGGTGAAAGTCAAGGACGCAAAGCAATGGGCCTAAATGTGAAAAACGTATGGCTGCCATGCTGCCAGACTCCTTCTAGAAGTGGGTCTTGGTACTCAATCTAGAAGGAGTGGGGAAATGATGAAAAAGTACACAGTGCTTTTATGTGTCTTATTGGTGATGGTGATGGGGATTTTTCCAAAACAAGGACAAGCTGTAACGTTTGAAGATACACCAAGGTCGACTTGGCTTTGGGATACAACAGAGATTGTAAATAATAGTGATGAGATTCTTACTTTTTTAGTTGATAAAAAGGTAAAAGTAGTATATTTACAGGTCAATCCAACTGTTTCAATCGAGGCTTATAAAGCATTTATTAATCGTGCTACTTCTAATCAAATTCAAATCCATGCTTTAGACGGTGCACCAGATTGGGTTGCTCCAAAGGGGATTACTCACCAAAGGTCATTCTTTACGTGGGTTGAAGGCTATCAAGCTGAGGCTCTTGAAACAGAGCGTTTTACGGGCATCCACTTAGATGTAGAACCTTACTTATATAGCGGGTGGACATCAAATTATAAAAAAACGGTACTCTCTTATCAAAATTTACTAAGCGAGGCTGTACTTGAAGCAGAACAACTTAATCTGCCAATTGCATTTGACATCCCATTTTGGTTTGATGAAAAGAATTATAATAATACCTTTGGAAAAGGTAACTTAGCAAGCTGGGTTATACAAAAAGCGGGCCATGTTACGATTATGGCTTATAGAGATCAAGCACTAGGTCAGAATGGAATTAATGAACTAGTCCAGAATGAAATGAATGAAGCTAGAAAATATAATACACAAGTAACAATTGCAGTTGAAACAACACCTTCTAGTGAAGCTACGTATGTCACGTTTTATGAAGAAGGTCTGGAGCATATGGAGCAGCAATTACGTATTGTTCGAGATCAGTATGCAGATTACTCGAGTTTTTCAGGCTTTGCTGTTCACTCCATAGCTGGTTGGATGAATATGAGATAATAATGATAACCCCTGTAAGGCTTTTGCTTTATGGGGGTTTTTGCATTGAATCGTTTTCGCGGACTGAGAGGACGTTATATTGATAAAGTTAATGGTTTTCGGGGGCTTTTAGGACTGAGAAGCGCTTATTTATAAAAAAGTAGTAGTATTTAGCTACAAAAATATGTAATAACGGTATTTGAGTCCGCGAATAGAAAGAAAAGCTTCAATTTAGGTTAAATAACGGCCTCTGGGTCCGTGAATTGACCCAGTTTATTAAAAATGACTTAATCGGCGCACCTAATTGGAAAGATATGTTATTCTGAGTGGAGAATACAATTGAATTAAGGGGAAATGGTGTTGTATAGAAACGTGCTGTCTTTTTTATTAATGTACTTACTATTAACTAGTTATTTTCAACTTTTACCGGCAGTCTTTACAATGTCTGATGTAGTAAGGTTTTTTCATTTAGTTTTGTTTTTTCCTTTAGCGTATGTTTTGGCGAAGGTATTTTTACAGACTGGATTTGAAAGCTATGGCATTGTTTTCTTTAGAGGATGGCATAGGAACTTATTCATTGGTTTAGCAATAGGATTTATAGGATGGGTATGTCTGTTCATACTTCAATTTATGATAGGAAGATATGAATACATAGGGTTAAAGCCGATTGGTGATGTTATCGTTATGTTTGTTATTATCATTGTTGGCTTTGGACTTGGATCCATAATAAATGACATGATTGTTAGAGGTTTGGTTTTCCATCATTTTATGGGGAAGCTTCCTGTTGGTGTGGTTATGCTAATCTCTATTTCCCTATACGCCTTGGATGATGCATGGTTAGAAGGGCTGACTCTACAAAATACTATTTTTTCGGCAGTGCTCGGTCTCAGTTTGACGTATGCGTTTTATAAGACAAAGTCTATATGGGTCAACACGGGTATTCATTTGGGATTGAATGTCGTTTATGGTATGTTTTTCGGAGTGTCAGGTAGGAGTGGAGATGGAATTTTCATTTTTGAAGATAACCAACTCAACACTTTGCTTAGCTCATGGTTATCGACCATCAGTTCTTTTATGCTATTTATCATAGTTATTGCAGTGTTTAACATAAAGAAGAGAGTAGTGATTTCTACATTCCCGATTGAAAAGGGGTGAAATAAGGATAATGGTTAGAGAAGAAATCTATTTTTACTATTTGGTATTTGTGGGTTTGATACTTGCGGTAGCATTGTTTTTCCATGCGTATAACATTCAAAAGAATAAAGGCTTTGTTTACGAATCTGAATGGTACTCTTTCATTTTTCTTTTGGTGACACTCTCCCAATTAGTTATCACTACACCGGAAGGAATCAGTAAAACCCTTGTAACAGGTTTATTTATAGCTCTTTACATCATCGTCCTAATCGGAAAGCTTTATTTTATAGGAAAAAGGTTCACGGTTTATGAAAGTAATAAGTCTGAGATTGTTGGTTTTTTTCGAGAGGCACTCGATATATTAGGCATAGCCTATGAAGAAAAAGAGGATGTAGAGGCTGGGAAGTTTCAATTTTTACTATCAGACCAGTCAGCTAAAATAGTAATTAGTTGGTGGGCAGAGGATTCTAAGAAGTATACTTTATCCTTTACTAAATGGTGGAGAATGACATCTTATGATTTAATACTGCAACATTTAACAGAAACATTAGTAAAGAAACGTGAAACTAAGATATTTAAAAAACAGCTTATTTTAAATGTTATTGGCGGATTAAGTTTCCTGTTGCTTTTTAGTTATTTTGCGAGTAAGGCAGCAGGGTAATTGCATAATTAGTTCATGTCAAAAGCGCCAAGGTAACCCTAGCGCTTTTTAAGTTGGTTTCTCATTTATTCTTCAAAGCAATTTCAATTAAGCTCTTACAGCACATAATCATGCCAGAACATAAGCAGCCAAGGACAATTGTAAATGATAAGTAGAGAAAGGCTAACAGTGTGGATATAAACATCCAGCTAAGCCAAAAGTATAACTCCTTATTCATCGGCATTCACTTTTTCAGTGGCCCAGTAAAAGTCACTGATTACCTTTGCTAACGCATCAACGGTGTTTTGTAATTCACGAATGTCATTGTCTACTCCACCTAGCTCTAATACAAGTGCTTTTGAGGAGAGATCTTGATTGTAAATCCCATTACCTGTATCTGTACCTTTTTCAATGATTCCTCTACTAAGACCCGGAAAGTGGTCATTTAAAGAATGATGTAAGGCAGTAGCAAATGCTAAGTTTTTATCATAGTTACTATGGCCCTTGCCGATAACAAACATGATTCTTGCGTACGGTTCATTGTTTATCGTGGTTGTTGTGTCTTTTTTTCTTTTCGCATCTCGATGTAGATCAATAAAGTATTCTAGGTCATTGTTTGAAGCAAGTGCTGATTGTACGAGTTCACGAGACAAGTCATAGGATTGATGATACGCCCAGCCTTTTTCTTCAAGCAATTTTCCCATGTTTGATTTGTCTACTTCTGCCCCAATACTGTAGCTTTCAAGCTTTTTGGCAAACATTTCACCAATGATTGTAATATTCGTTTTAGAGTCAAATGCTTTATTTTCATCGGGATCGTTGGTTAATCCGAGTAAAGGTAAGTAAGACTCAGAGCTATGAGTATGATAAATAAAGAATCTCTTCTGAAGAGGTGTAGTAGTTGGAGGTATTTTCGTTGTCTCATCGTCCTTCAGTTCCTTTAACTGCTCTTCAGCCATTTCACGTTCTTGTAATAATACCTCTAGTGGAGGAGCAGATTCGATTGGAAGTGTCGTGAAATCTGTTCCTTCTCCTGCAACTAGTATTTTTGAGTCGTAAAACCTGTACCCTGGTAACTCGTTCCCGATAAGACTACGTATATCACTAAAATTAAGATTCGTAATCATTTTGAAAATAGGAGCTGAGATCGGAAGTGATTGATGCTCCTCAGACAACACTTGATTAAAATGATGATTTTCAAAAGCGTACAGTTTAACGAGCATTTCTGTTGGAGCAATTTGAATGGTTTGGTCAACTTGTCCAATGTTCAGATAGTCTTTTTTTACAATCGATAAAGCTGATGCGATTAGAAAGAAACTCACGACAACAAGTAGAGATATCATTAGCAGTCTTAGTAAGAGAAAAGGGCGATCATTACTATAAACATTTTTCATAGTATCCCCACCTTTAGTGGTATGTTCTTTTGTCCACCTTGCTATTGAATCAATATGCATCAAATCATACCTTTAGACTATTTTTTTAAGTGTACACGTACAATTCCTTACGAGTCAGTTAATATTCTTTAAACTGCGACATATTTCAATTTTATCTGCACAAAATAAATTTGCTTCACAAAATGATGAAGGAGTGATTCGTGTGAAATGGCAGCGTTCTTTGATGAATATGATAAAAGAGCGACAATCGAAATCAGTAGCATTAGCAGTGGACACTTCAACAAATCAAACAAGGACGATTTTAATTAACAATATCGTTAAGTTTGTTGGCGAGCTTAAACCTGATGTAAAACTAGTCCAAGCTGATTTTAAAATCAGAAGTATCACTCCTATTCAAGAAGCAAACATCAAGTACTATACACACGGAAAATCCTCGTATACTGAGGTACTAGAATGGGCTCAAAAGGAGAAAATCGACACCTTATTTTACATTACTGACGTCACAGGTTACTTCTACGAAGACCTTGATGTGAATGTAGAAACTTTTTGGTTAGTTCCTGATGACTATGTTCCTAAGGTCCCATTCGGTAAAGCAATAAAAGTCGCATAATAGGTACTAAATGCATTGGTGTATAACCAATGCATTTCTTGTTTTAGGAGATAGAGGCCTCGTTCATTCTTCAAAAAGAAATCCATTTTTTCAAATTCCATAAAATAATCTCAAGACTTGTCTCATATCTTATTTAATACAAATAGATTAAATATAAGGAGAGACAGCATGAATTCGTTTTTTAAAGGGACATTATTATTAGTCTTGGCAGCCTTTTTTAGTGAATGTATTGAGTTCTTAGTGAATATGGTTCTTGCGAAACAACTAGGAGAAGAGGGAATAGGCTTGTATATGTCTATCCTGCCTATGATGTTCCTTGTCGTTATTCTTGCTAGCTTAGAACTGCCAATCTCAATATCCAAGTTCATTGCGGAAAAAGAGCAGGAATATCATCTAAGTCTGTTAAAGCATGCAACAGTAATAGCTGTTATTTCAACAGTCGCACTTACGATGATTGCGGCCGTTATATTGCCGTTCATTCCAATCTTCGATGAGTATCACCCTTTAGCTCGTTGGTTATTTATATTACTCATCCCGATTATTGCTTTTTCTTCTTTAGCTCGGGGATACTTCATGGGATTGCAACATATGGGGAAAATCGCATTTTCTAATTTTCTTCGAAAAATTGTTCAGTTATCACTGCTAGTAGGCATTTATCAATTATTTCATTTTGAGAGGGATACAGCTCTACTCATTGCATTAGGAACGTTAGTAGTAACTGAGTTTGTTGTATTCATCTACCTAATACAAGCTTATTTTATAAAGGTGAGATCAAGTAGAAAACTACCTAGACGACAGGTCAGTGTCAAAGAAGCACGAATGAGTATTTTATCAGTATCTGTTCCAACTACAGCACTTCGAATCTTCCATGCAATGTCTCATGCAGTGCAACCCTTTTTAATTAAAGCTGCACTAGTATCTGCTGGTGTTACAGGTACACTAGCGACTGAACAATTTGGATTATTAGCAGGTGTGGCAATGACGATTGGCTTTTTTCCGGCGTTTATCGCGCATTCATTACTCATTGTCTTAATACCGACGGTTTCAGAGGCATACTCGAAAAGAGACATTGCTAGGTTAAATAAGTTACTTGTTCAAGTTATGCTGTTAACTCTAGCCTATGGTGTCCCAGCTGTGGCAATCTGTTACTTTTTCGCGCAGCCATTAACAAGTTTATTCTTTGAATCAACCACAGCAGCAATGTATCTGAAATTACTTTGGCCATACTTTTTGTTTCACTTTTTTGTAATTCCAATGCAGGCATTCTTAATTGGACTAGGCTTAATAAAAGATGCTTTTGTGCATACAGTTTGGTCAACGATTTATTCATTCCTAATCATGTTCATCCTAGGGTCTTTGCACCAATTTCAAATGCAGGGCATCATTATCGGAATGAACGCAGGAGTTGTTTTACTATCACTCATGCACTACATGACAATCTGCAAAAAAATTGACATACCACTAACACTAAAAAAACGAACCCTAACCCCCACCACGCTAAAGCGTTAATTGAGCGGGGGGCAGGCCCCCGGTACGGTGGTGCGTTACCTTGGTGGGGGACTGACCCCCGGTGCTTTAGAGTGTGAAAGGGTGTTGTAATTATTTCCAGTTCACTATATAATGTATGTAACTATTGGATTAAAGGAGGTGTAATGAGATGAGTCGTTCTGTTGTTATTCGCGGGCAATTTTTAGAATTTATTTATATTTGCCGTGCGATTTTTCATGCTTTTGCTGTTAACGGGATACGTATGCCCTTTTTTAGCAACTGCATAGCAACACAACGATAAGAAATCTCTTACACAATATCCTTTATATCGGGAAATATGAGAGAGCTTATTTTGCTCTCTCTTTTTTGTATCGATAAATAAATAGAAGCTTTCATGTTTCTACTTTTTAAAGGTCATGGGTGAGTTGTATCTTACCATGGCCTTTTTTTATTAACTTTTAGATAGGAGAATAATCAATGATCGTATGTAATGTACATGAAATAAGTAAAATGTTCGGTGGGAATCTGGTCTTTGAAGGAATTTCATTTGAAATCCATGAGAACGACAGAGTGGGGATGGTAGGGCGTAATGGAAGTGGAAAGACCACCATTTTTCAACTATTAGCAGGGCTTGAGGCACCAGATACAGGACAAATTCACTTTCGTAAGGGACTGAAAGTTGGGTATTTAGCTCAAATTCCAGAATTTCCTGAAGGGTCTGTAGTTCTGGATGTGTTGATGAGTGCTTTTACAGGAGTAAAAGGTCTTGAAGAAAAGATGAAAGATTTAGAGGAACAAATGGCGAGTGAAAAAGACGAGAATGTTCTTGGAAAACTCATAGTAAAATATGGTGATATACAGGAACAATTCACTCGTCTTGGTGGGTATGAGATAGAAGCCAATGTAATGAAAATTGCTTCTGGATTAGAAATAGAAACCATGTTAAATCAAGTTTTTTCAAATCTGAGTGGAGGAGAAAAGACAAAGGTATGTTTAGGGTTAATCCTACTTCAAGCCCCTGACTTATTGCTATTAGATGAACCAACAAACCATCTAGATATCTTTGCTGTGGAGTGGCTTGAGGCCTTCTTGCGTGATTACCCTGGTGCAGTAGTTGTCATTTCTCATGACCGTTATTTCTTAGATGAAGTGGTAACAAAAGTGATTGATTTAGAAGATCGTGAGTTGACCGTCTACCATACAAATTACACGAACTTCCTAAAGGAAAAGGAAGAAAGGTTGCTACTTGAATTTCAGGCTTATCAGGAACAACAGAAAAAAATTAAGAAAATGAAAGAAACGATAAAGCGATTAAGAGAATGGGCTAACCAAGCCAATCCACCTAACGCAGGCTTACATCGTCGAGCCCGAAGTATGGAGAAAGCATTAGAAAGAATTGAAAAATTAAAACGTCCAGTTTTGGACCGAAAAAAGATGGGCTTGCAATTCGAATCTGCATCTAGAAGTGGAAAGGATGTCGTTGTTGTAAAAGACGTATCAACGGCTTACGGTGATAAAGTGTTATTACGAAATGCAAATATGACCCTACATTTCGGAGAGCGTGCTGCAATCGTAGGTCAAAATGGGACCGGGAAATCTACCTTACTAAAACAAATTTTAAGAGAGATTCCAACGCAAAGCGGGGAGATATCAGTAGGTGGAAGTGTGGAAATTGGCTACCTTTCACAGCACGTGTATGCAAAAGATCCAAATCAAACCGTGATAGAAGCATTTAGGGATGAGGTTCATGTAAATGAAGGAGATGCCAGGCATATATTAGCGACATTTTTATTTTACGGGCATGCGGTTTTCAAAAAGGTGAACCAATTAAGTGGAGGAGAAAGAATGAGACTTCGATTGGCTCAGTTGATGTATCAAAATGTAAATCTCCTTATCTTAGATGAACCGACAAATCACTTAGATATTGAATCAAGAGAAGTGTTAGAAGATGCATTGGAGGATTATTCGGGTACGATTCTTGCTGTATCCCATGACCGTTACTTCCTAAATAAACTATTCCAGAAAACATACTGGATTCGAAATCAAACGTTATATAACTTTGTTGGAAACTATGATTGGGCAAAACGTAAACTACAAGAACAAACACAGGAGATAGAATCAGTCCCAGAATTAAAGGATATGCCCGAAAAGGTTGTGAAACCAAAGACTACTAATCAATCTTATCAAATGAATGAAATTGAAAGGCAATTAGAAGAGGTTGAGAAGGTGTTATATGATCTAGATCAATCATTGCTACTAGAACAAAATCTAGAAAAGCTCCAAAACTTATATGAACAAAAAAGTAAGTTGGAAGGAGCACGGGATGAATTATATGAAAAGTTAGAGAAACTGTTGGCTTAAGATAGAGTAAAGGGGGGCAAACACATTACGCCTCCCTGATAAATGTACGAAGGGGGTTAAGGAACATGGATGATAGCTACTATGTAGAAAAATTTCTATCATTTTTAGAGGTTGAGAGAAGAGATCCCGACTTACCATTTCTAAACGAATTAACGAAATCTCACCAGTTAAAAGTAAGGTGGGAAAACCTATCGAAGATTGTAGACTATGAAAAAGGTTATGCGACTGAGCAATTCCTTCCTCCTATGGATGTATATATTGATAGGATTGTAGAGCAAGGTGGGGGAGGAACTTGTTGGACTCTTGCAGTTGGTTTTCGATGGCTGTTGGAAAGATTAGGTTATGAAGTACATTATCTATATATGGACCATGGTCACTTATGTTTACGAGTTGAGCTTGATCAACCCTATTATGTAGATGTAGGGTATACAGCACCCTTGTTTAAGGCATATCCTCTACTACAGTCTTTCACGGTCACAAACGATAGAGAAGTGTTTGCCTACGAGGTCCAACAAGATAAAATTGAGGTTACAAGAACCCCTGGTCCTTTTAAAACCTTATCTACAAAACCTACTAGCCTTGAGTCACTACGCTCAGTTTTTTTAGAGTCAAACCATTGGGAGACAGGAAAAATGCTAAAAGACTTACTTGTTTTCGGATATATTGATGGTGTGCCTACATCTTTAACAACAAACACATTAAAACAATTTCTCCCTGATCAAGTTGTAACTAGTACGTTAACAGACCAAGAAGTAGTAGATGTGATTAAAGCTTTTAAGATTGATCGTAACCTTTATTTGCAAGCAAAGGAAATTTTCCAAAGAAGGCAATCTCAAAAACAAGATTAAAAGGGTGTCAGAAGTTGTTTCTGACACCCTTTCGCCGTCCAGCTCCAGCGCCTAGCCCCTCGAGGTCAAATAACCTGCGCCCCAAAAAGTCAAAGTGCAGACTTTTTGGGATTGTCGGGGCTGAACAAGGCGCTTTAGCTTTTGATTATTATTTTGCAATTCTTTCAAGTGTTTTAATAATACTCAATGATTTACCTGTTCCAATCGCAACAGCTTCTTGCGGATTAGGTGATAAATGAACCGGTACAAAAATCTCGTTGTTCATCCAGTCGGTGATTCCTTTTAGAAGGGCGCCGCCTCCTGTTAGGATAACCCCTCTGTCAACGATGTCTCCGCTTAGTTCAGGTGGACAATCCTCTAGAGTTGCACGGACCGCTTCTAGTATTTGTAATAATGATTCTTTCAATATCTCACGTATCTCAAAAGAGTTTAGTTCAATAGTTTTTGGTAAACCAGTTAGAAGATCTCTTCCTCTAACCTGCATTTTTAACATCTCGTGGTCGATAAGAGCATAGCCAATTTCCATTTTAATCTGTTCAGCTGTGCGATCTCCAATTAAGATATTGTAATTTTTTCGAACGGCTTGAATGATGTCCTCATCCATTTTGTCGCCACCAGTGCGAATGGAATGACATGTAACAACTCCGCCAAAAGAGATGATGGCCACTTCCGTTGTTCCACCTCCGATATCAACAACTACATTAGCCACAGGCTCATCAACTGGTAAGTCAGATCCAATGGCAGCAGCGACCGGCTCTTCAATTAGGAATACTTGCTTCGCCCCACAATTTTTAATCGCATCTTGAATTGCTCGACGCTCAACCGAGGTTGCTCCGGACGGTGTACACACAACAACATTCGGTTTACGGAAGGTAAACCCTAAAACCTGTGTTGCTTTTTTCATAAAATGACGTAGCATTTCTGTCGTTAAGTTGTAGTCAGCAATGACACCTTGTTTTAAAGGTCTTACCGCTACAATTTTTTCAGGTGTTTTCCCAATCATTAATTTCGCATCTGTCCCAACGGCAACTACCTTTTTGGTTTCCGTATCAACAGCAACAACGGATGGCTCGTTTATAATAATCCCTTTGTTTTTACAATAAACTAAAACATTTGCAGTTCCTAAATCAATACCAATTTCCATATTAGATAACATAATCCTCATCCTCCAAAGAGTTCGAATTTCATATATTGTTCTTTCGGTAACGTCGATTTATGGGGGTAGCTGTCGAAAGAAGTCTTTCACAATATTGTCGCAATTCTTTTGAAAAATCTAAGTAAACATCATGAGCGCAGTGTAAAATAAAGGTATGGAAGGAGTGAGTTAAATGGATTTTTCATCCATTGTTTCTGAAGATAAAATTAGACGAGCAATAGAAGATGGTGAATTTGACAACATGCCAGGGAAAGGTAAACCTTTAAAGCTTGAGGACTTATCAACCATTCCAGAAAGTCTTCGAATCGCCTATAAGGTCATGAAAAATGCTGGGATGCTTGAAGAAAGTGAAATTAGGAAAGAACTAATGAGCATCGAGGACCTCCTTAGAGCATGTGAAGATGAAGAACAAAGAGTCATTTTAACGAAAAAACTTAACGAAAAGCTCCTAAGATTAAACCAAGTAATGAAAAAAAGAAATACATCAAACTCAGCTGTTTTTAAAGATTATCAAAGTCAAATACACAATAAATTTTAAAGAGAGATTTCGACATTTGCCACTAACATGTCGAACATAGGGAGAGTTATGAACACAATACTTGAGCATGAAAATTTACATATCCGCCTCCTTAGCGAAGAGGATGCTAGCCTGCTTGCTAAATGGTTAACGGATGATAGAGTATTAGAGTTTTATGAGGGTAGAGATAACCCGCATGATCTGGAAAAGGTGAAAGAAGTGTTTTTTCATAAAATGGATCGTGGTATATCTGCTTGTTTAGTTGAATACGGCGGTAAACCAATAGGGTACCTGCAATTTTATCCTTCAACCAAAGAGGATAAAGAGCATTACGATTATCCTGTAGAAGAGTCTGTCTATGGAATGGATCAGTTTATCGGAGAACCAGAGTTTTGGAACAGAGGAATTGGTTCTGAACTTGTTAGTAGCGTAGCTAATTTCTTGGTGGACAGCGGGTTGGCATCTAGGGTTATTATGGATCCCCAGGCTAGGAATGAACGTGCTATTCGATGCTATGAAAAGTGTGGGTTTGTTAAGGTGAAATTCCTTCCCGAGCAGGAGCTCCATGAAGGGGTTATGCAGGATTGTTGGTTAATGGAATTTAAAAAGTAACCAGACACCCTTAAGGTACTGGTTACTTCTTCTCGATATACTCAAATAAAAACGATTGACCTCCTCGGTAAAAACGAGGATCATAAACCCCTAGGCGTTCGCCATCATCTACGACAACTACAAACGGAGACCACTGATATAGTGTTTTAGCTTCCGGGCGTTCACTAAACAGCTGCTCAAGGTCAGCGTCTTCCTGGGATTCAAGGGTATGCTTGTGGGTAGCTCCTGTAAATAACGAAACATCCTTAATTTCTACAATAAGTTCTTTTTTCCCGATAATCGAATAATTCCATGGTATAAAGCTAGCAGAAAGTGCTAGTTGATCATAATTATTCTCGTGTTGATTGTATATCAGATAGCCTTGAGCCGACTGAATGCTCACATGCAATATCATCAGGACCCATGCTAATTTAAAAATTCGATGCTTATTTTCTTTTACATACCTGGTAAAAATAAAGGCTCCAATCATAATAGTCCAGTATACAAAATCAATAATTGGAATGGTACCGAATGTAATCCTTATCTGTGAAAATGGTTCGAAGTATCCGGTCCCCCAAGCATTAAATAAGTCAGCTGTATTATGTGTAAAAACAGCAACAAGGCCTATATAAAAGACGCGTTTATCCTTTACTTTAAAAAGTAAAAAGCACAGTCCCCAAATGAGAAGTGCCCAGATAGGTACTAGAAAGAGAGAATGAGTGATTCCCCTGTGCCACATTTGATACATTCCTTCAGAATCCCAAAGCTGTGAAATGACATCTATGTCCGGGATTTGACTTCCGACAATGGAGGTTAAGAACATCGATCGTTTCATATCCTTATCCATATCTTTTTTATCAATTGCTCCATATAAAGTTAAACCGAACATTGTATGTGTTATTGTATCCAAACTAGTCACCTCGAAGATAATTATAGCCTGTTCTAGTGAAAAACAAAAAATATGAAGTACTGGCTAGTTAGGACCAATTTACTTTTTTAAGCCTGCCGCAAAGAAAGGACCATTTACGGTCATCGTGGATATAATTCGAGCGATCTCTTGAGGTGATTCCTCTCTATCATTATTAAGCCATTCTTGAATAACACCTATATGTGCTGAAGCAATGTATGACACTAAGTATTCAGGTGGAACAAGGAGTTCTTCCCTCTTAAATATAGAATTCTGGCTATTTTCAAATAAGGTTTTCCGCATAAATACTTTCAATTTTGTCTGGAAAGATAAATCCCCTTTTGGACCCAACAAAGCTTTCATAAGTCCTCTATTTTGATTTAAAAATTCAAAGAATGGAACGAGAAAGGTAAAGGGGACTGTATTCGGAGCATTATTTTCTAAATCTGCAATAACTTTTGGAATGTTTTTAACAATCTTGTTCTCCATTTCCTTTACCAATTCTTCCTCACATTTGGTCATTAAATCATACTTATCCTGATAATGGCTATAAAAGGTGCCACGATTAATTTTAGCTCTTGTTGTTATGTCTTTAACGGTAATAGCCTCAAAACCTTTTTCTTCTATCAATTCTACTAAAGCATTCTTAATAGAATCTTTTGTACGAATGACACGTAAGTCTGTACTTTTATCGTCCATTTAGCTTCCTCCAATATGTTTTTTCAACACAATTCTTTATGGTGTCGTTTAACCAACACATCCAGTATTTTTGATTATTGAATAGCGTCTAATCAGAAATTATACTTTTATTATTAAATAAACAACGCGTTGTATATTATTTTAACCGAAAATAGAAATTGGCTGAAATGTTTTAAAAAAGTATTGCTATAAAATCGAGTTTGGGGAGGAAAAAACGATGGATATTCATGTCATGGATGTTAGTAAAAGTTTTGATCAAAAACAAGTTATAAATAATATCTCTCTCACGATTCCAAAAGGAGAAATTTGTTGTTTGCTTGGTCCTTCTGGTTCAGGAAAAACAACATTGATTCGCCTAATGATTGGCGCAATTACTCCAGATCAGGGGACTATTCAATTTGAAGATGTACAAATGCCAAATATGAAAATGTTAAAAAAGATAGGATTTATGCCACAGAATGATGCGTTATATGACGATTTATCAGCTGAAGCTAATTTGAATTTTTTTGGAGGACTTTACAGAATTGATAAATCTAAGTTGGAAAAGCGTATTGATGAGGTACTGGCTGTAGTTGATTTAACAGAGCATCGAAGGAAATTGGTGAGAAATTTTTCAGGTGGTATGAAAAAGCGCCTATCCCTTGCTGCTGCCCTTTTACACTCTCCTAAAATATTGTTCTTGGATGAACCAACAGTAGGAATCGATCCGGTGTTACGTCGAACGATTTGGGATCAGTTTCAAATCATTAAAAATTCCGGTACAACTATTATTGTATCTACCCATGTGATGGATGAAGTGACAGAATGTGATAAAGCTGCACTCATTTATAATGGTTCCTTGATTGAATATGATACAGTGACGAATTTACTTGGAAAAACAAAAAACGGTCGAGTAGAGGAATTGTTTTTCATTGCCTCCAGTGAATTGAAGGGTGGTGCTGTAGAATGATACATTTAGCCAAACGTGTTATCCGTCAAACAATAAATGACAAACGAAGCGTTATGATGATCTTAGTTGCTCCACTGTTGATTTTAACTTTAGTTTACTTTTTATTGGGTGATTCAGACTATGTGCCGATATTAGGAATTGATAAGAACACTATGCCAGGTTCGCTAGTAACTGCATTGGAAGAACAAGATTTGAATGTGGTCGATGTTAAAGATATTGGTGCCGAACAGCCAGAAGACTATTTGAAAGACAATCCTGATGTGGATGCGATTTTTACGCTCTCAGAAAGCTCCGGAATGAATATCACAATGTATGAGCCATCTACTAAAGGTGCTAAAGCTGCTAGTGAGATTCAAGCAGCCATGGCTTCATTAAATCCTTCAGCAAAAATAAATATGTCCTATGTTTATGGGACACAAGAACAGAGTAGTTTTGATTCTCTTGGTTATGTGTTTCTTGCATTATTCTCGTTTTTCTTGGTGTTTATCATTTCGGGTATGGCACTTGTGAGAGAGCGAAGTGGCGGGACATTGGAACGGTTATTGATGACTCCGATTAAACGAGGTGAGGTCATTCTTGGTTATACGGTAGGGTATGGTGTTTTTGCTATAGTTCAAGCAATTATCATTGTGCTTTATTCCATTTTTGTACTTCAATTACATTCATCAGGTAACATTGGTTGGATTTTGCTCACAATGGTTTTATTAGCCGTGACGGCGGTTTCATTTGGTGCTACGATTTCCATTTTTGCTAGCTCAGAACTTCAAGTGGTACAAATGATTCCGTTTACTATTATTCCACAAGTATTTTTTTCGGGGTTGATTCCCCTAGACTTAATTCCTTACCATCTTGGAAATCTATGTTACATTATGCCGATTTATTATGGAGCAGCAGCCATCAAAGGTGTCATGGTTTATGGTGATGGTTTCTTGCAAATCTGGGGCTATCTTCTTGGTTTAATCTTGTTTGCGTTCATGTTATACGTAATAAACACACAAGCACTAAAAAAATTCAGGGAATTGTAGTTTTAAGATTAGACAAAAGAAAGGAGCTGGGATTATTAAAAATCCCAGCTCTTTTTTGTTAATTTGAATTCTTATTTTTCCTTCGGTGGATCTTGGTCCTTAGGCAATGGGTCAACATAATAGGAATCTCTAGAATTAAGAGCTCCTTTTAGGGTGTAAAGTAAAAACAGAACAGTAATCATAAGAAAGAAAACCAACCCTAATGTAGTAAGCCACATTCCAACCATTTGATCACTCCCCTTTATTAACTTATATGCAGGGGAGTGGTAAATCTTCACTGAATGAATTTATTATGTATTATATACCTTTACGTAACGATCCTAGTTCTTCAACGATTGCTTGCATTTCATTTGGGCTGAAAGATGCCTTTTTCATGACTAAGTTATAAATATCTCTTAGTTCTTCGTACATCTCTTCGTTGAAATGAGATGGTTTAATTGCACCTAGGTTTAATACTTTTAATTTTTCTTTTATTTGTTCTATCATGTACTCTACGTTTTCAACAGATTTTTGAGTTAAATCCATGGTTACATTCCTTTCTGTACTAGCAGTTTTCTTTATATTGTATCATGTTCCATAATGGGAATATATATTAGGAGGATGAAATTGTTGATAATCAATGATATGTTATTGGTAATTAGGGTAATTAACATAGAAAGGGGATACCAATCATGATCAACGTCTTGTTTGTCTGTTTAGGAAATATCTGTAGGTCACCAATGGCTGAGGCAATTTTTAGAGATATGATAAAAAGAGAAGGTCTTGAGGATAAAATCCTTGTTGATTCTGCAGGAACTGGAGATTGGCATATCGGAAATCCACCTCATGAAGGAACAAGAAAAATCTTATTGGATAACAAAATTGACTTTAGTACAATTGTGGCAAGACAGGTAGCGAAAGAGGATGTCTTAAAATTTGACTATATCATTGCGATGGATGCAGAGAACTTAGGCAATCTTCGCCGAATGGCTGGTTTTGAAAAGACAGGCTATATTGGACGTCTGTTAGATTTTGTTGATGGAAGTAAGATTGCAGATGTGCCCGATCCTTATTTTACAGGAAACTTCGATGAAACCTTCTCTTTAGTAAAAGCGGGATGTGAAGGTCTGCTTAAAACAATCCAGAAGGAACATCAATTATCATAATACATATGGAATCCAAAAGAGGAGAGATTATGAAATGGGCAAACGTAACAAATTGGTAGAAAGCATGCTTATAGGAGCAGCTATAGGGGCAGTGGTATCCTTATTTGATAAAGATACGAGAGAAACAGTTATACAGAATGGAAAGGCTGTTTCTAGAAAATCTGCTGAAATTATAAAAAATCCAGAAGTAGTAACTGGGAAAATTAAAGACAATATTAGAATGGTACGTTCAACGATTAATGAAATAACAGAAGATGTAAAATTTTTAGCAACCAAAGTAAATGAACTAAATGAAAAGACACCAGAAATGATAGGAATGATTAAAGAAACAAAAGACGCATTTGCAAAAACAATAACATTAGAGGGAGAAAAAAACTCTAAAATAGAGGGGTGAAATGATGGTCGAAAAGAGTGGCTTTAATCTCTCTTTCCTAAAGGAGCTGTTTAAGCGTTTTGGAGAGGATGAGGTAGGAGGACTATCAGCAGAACTTGCTTATTTCTTTTTACTGTCTTTATTTCCATTCCTTATTTTCTTAGTAACACTTATCGGATTTCTGCCTGTTTCGCAAGTTGATGTATTAAACTTTATCCGTGAATATGCTCCTGGTCAAACGATGGATATGATTGAGGAGAATTTGAACGCTATCCTTGGAAGTCATAATGAAGGGTTATTGTCTTTTGGTATTATAGCTACTATTTGGTCTGCTTCAAATGGAATTAATGCGGTCGTGAGGGCATTCAATCGTGCGTATGATGTGAAAGAAACACGATCTTTTATTGTTGCTCGTGCCATCTCGGTACTTCTAACCTTTGCAATGGTTTTTGTTATTATAGTGGCCTTATTGTTACCCGTATTTGGAAAACAAATAGGAATATTTGTTTTTTCTTCTTTAGGGTTGTCAGAACACTTTTTAGACATATGGAATGCCGCAAGATGGATACTTAGTGCATTGATTTTATTTATTGTATTTACATTCTTATATTACATTGCACCCAATCGGAAGTTAAAGATTAGAGAAGTATTAACCGGTTCTTTCTTTGCTACTTTTGGCTGGATGTTTGTTTCTCTGGCGTTTTCTTACTATGTGAGTAACTTTGGTAATTATACAGCTACATATGGGAGTCTTGGAGGAATTATCGTCTTGATGATTTGGTTTTACTTGTCTGGGATGATTATCATACTGGGCGGAGAAATAAATGCGATTTTGAATTGCCATAGGGTACGGAGTGTGAAGTAAAAGGTTGTTTTCACTTTTTCACTTATAATTTTGACCGTTCCTTTGCGCTGCAGGCACTTGCTTTCCTCTACGTCCCGCAGGAGTCAAGTGCCTTTCGCTCCAATCCACTCCACACTTTGAGTAAATATAAGTCACAATAGAACCCAAATAATTACCTGAAACTTCCCTACGTGATTTCTACCCTATAAGCCATACTATAGGTGTAAGGGCGTTTAGTCCTTATATAGAAAATGAGGGGGGTTACCAATATGGCAAAGACAAAGCAAAAAGGTAAATCTCGTCCTAAACATAAGACAAGTGGTAGTGCAAACGGAAGAAACGGCTATCACTAACCTCAAAAAAGGTGTCAGGATATACTCCTGACACCATTCTTTGTTTTATCCTTTTAAAAGACGCAGTCCGTTTAGGATAACGAGGATTGTACTTCCTTCATGTCCAATGACACCAAATGGAAGGTCGATGATTTGTAAAAAATTTGTACAGATGAGCAGCATAATAACACTCATGGAAAAGATAACATTTTGTTTAATAATTGTATTCATTCGTTTTGACAGTTTTATGGCTTCGGCAATTCTAGATAAGTCATTTTTCATTAAAACCACATCAGCAGTCTCTAAGGCCACATCTGTTCCTTCTCCCATTGCAATTCCTACATTTGCGGTTGCAAGTGCAGGTGCATCATTGATTCCATCACCAATCATTGCAACATTCACATACTTCTGCTTTAAATCCTTTAAATGTTTAACTTTTTCTTCAGGTAAACATTCTGCGATATGATGATCTATATTAGCTTCACTTGCAATTGCTTCGGCTGTTTTATGCCCATCACCTGTCAGCATGATCGTATAAATTCCTAAATCTCTCAATTGAGTCATGGCTTCTTTTGTTTCTTTACGTATTGTGTCTTTAAGTGCTATTAGACCAATTATTCCATCGTGGTCTTGAACATATACAATTGTTTTTCCTTGTGCAGCTAACTCCTTTGAAATTCCATTTGAAAATGCTGTGGCATCATCTTTATCCACAAAATCTGCCTTTCCGATTTTCCACTCTTTATCTCCGATTGTACCGATAACTCCCCAACCTGATACATCTTCTAGCCCATCTGGTTGAAGAAGGTCACGATTAAGTGTTTTCTTTGCGTGACCAACAATGGATTGAGCCAATGGATGGTTAGAGTGATTTTCGATAGAGGCAACTGTTATTAAAAAATCTTCTTTATCTATGTTGTCTCGAACAAGTACATCCGTAATTTCAGGTTTACCTTTTGTTAACGTACCTGTTTTATCAAAAGCAATTGCATTTAAATGACCAAGCTTTTCTAGATGAACTCCACCTTTAAACAGAATGCCCTTTCTCGCTCCATTAGAAATGGCAGATAAAGTAGCTGGTGTAATCGAGGCAACTAGTGCACAAGGAGATGCTACTACAAGTAAAATCATTGCTCGATAAAAGGTTTCATTCCAACTCCAATCTAATAGGTAATAAGGTAGAAACATCATAAGAGCAACAACTGCAAGAACCACTTTTACATACGTACCTTCAAATTTTTCAATGAATTGTTGTGAAGGCGATTTTTCACTCTGAGCTGATTGTACTAACTGGATAATCTTTTGGAATAAAGTTTCACTGCTAAGCTTTGTGACTTTAATCGTTACTGAACCACGAAGGTTTACTGTACCAGCAAATACTGTATCCTCGACTAGTTTAGAAACAGGTAGTGATTCACCTGTAATAGTAGCTTCGTCAACAGTTGTTTGGCCTTTAACAAGTACACCATCACTAGGGATACGTTCACCCGGTTTAACTAGGATAGTGTCACCAAGCTGTAGACTCGAAACATGAACAATCTTTTCCATCCCATTTCGTAGAAGGGTTGCTTCTTCAGGCTGAAGTTCCATAAGAGCTGAAATCTCTCTGTTACTTTTATTCATCGTATATGTTTCGAGGGCTCCACTTAATGCGAAAATAAAAATTAAAATAGCTCCTTCTGTCCAATAGCCAATGATTGCAGAACCAATTGCTGCAAATATCATCAACATTTCAACATTCAGTTCTTTTTCAGCAATTGTTGATTCAATACCTTCCTTTGCTTTTGCAAACCCTCCAATAATAAAGGCCGATATAAATAAAATGATTGAAGTAGTTTCGAAGTTTAATTTTGATAAAATCCAACCAGTTAAAATAAGTACTCCACATAAGATCGCAGCGATTAACTCAGCGTGTGGGGCAATTCTGCTAAGTAAATTTGGTTTATCCTGTGCGTCTAATTGATAATGTTGATGTTGGCGTGCTGTAGCTTTTGCTTCAGTGCTCATATAAATTCCCCCTGTCATTTTCTAATTGAGAAAAATAATCACAATCATTACCTCTATAAAACAGCGAAAGCTGCCAAATCCAAAGGGATTAGCAGCATTCTTTTAAATTATTTTTACTTTATAATTATTTTAATTATAGCATATGAACATTGAGAATAAAAGTGACAATTTTAAAAGGGAAATCTAATTCAAATGAAAAATACCCCTCATTATATGAGAGGTATGTGTACTACTCTACAATTTCTTCAAAATGAAAATAGGTAGTGTCATAAATGTGTTCAATTTCTGCATCAGTCATATAAACCAAGGCATCCTTTTCAAAGCCTTTTACTCTTTCAATAAACTCAATCATGTTTTTGCGTTCCTGTCTACTCATTGTTAACTCTCTCCCTTTTTAATTAAGTTTTCGCTCGCTACTGTTTTAATACAGTTAGTTATCTTTTTAATGTATTATATAACAGTTGAAGAAAGATGGTCAATGATATTTAACCAATTTTTTGAAAATGGGCAAAAAAATAAAGCAGAGCTAGTAGCTATTGGTTTATAGCTACTAAACTCTGCCTTCTAAAGGAAAGAATCGCGAAAAAGATGCATAATAACATTGTACTAATCACATGGAAAAAGCTAGCGCCAGGAACATACTCAATAAAGATTCCACCAATTAATGGTCCACTAATACTTCCAAAGCTAAAAAAGATTCCGCACATCAAATTACCTGCAGGAAGGAGTCCCTTTGGCACTAGATCAGTCATATAACTAATTCCCAAGGAGAACGTTGAACCAACAACCATGCCAGCAATTATGAAACAAATAAATAATCCAGTGACCGAGTGTTCCAGAAAACTTGCTGACGTAAAACTGAAAAATCCTAAGAGAAGAACAATGAGTAAAATGTTCTTTCTACCTAGCCTATCACTTAATACACCAAGTGGAAGTTGAGTAATTATACTTCCAACCGCAAAGGCTGGTAATAATATAGAAACACTATGGACATCAATGCCGGTTCGTAAAGCGTATACAGGAAAGTTACCATTTAAGGATGCCTCTAAAAATCCATATCCAAAGGGAGGTAAAAAGGCAACCCATGCATAGTTCCAAGTCTTAGCAAAACGCTTCATTGTACCGAAAAATGAAGTTGTTTCAATATCCGCGGATTCAGGTAGTTCATTTTTCAAAAAGAATACAGTCGACCAGGCAAGTAAACTAATCGAAGCTGAAATAATAAAAGGTAAGGCCGCATTAATCTCAACTAATGGGGTTACTAACGGCCCTGCAGCAAATCCTAAACCAAAGGACAAGCCATATATAGAAATGTTTCTGCCTCTTCTGTGTTCTGGAGAAAACGAGGTGATCCACGTCTGCGTACCAAAGTGAAGCATATGGTCTCCGATACCAATTAATAGTCTAAGAACAAACCAAAATAAAATAGAGTCCCACAAAGGAAAGGCAAATAAAGATGCAATAACTAAGATTCCGCCTACTAAAATAATCGGCTTATATCCAAATCTTCTGAGTGGTCCCTCCATGAATGGAGATGCAAGTAACACACCAATATACAATCCAGTTGCATGAAGACCGTTTAACGTTGAAGATACACCACTACCCTCAAAAATAATCGCAATAAGCGGAAGCAACATCCCTTGCGAAAAACCTGAAATAGAAACAATTAAAACTAAAATCCAAAAACGCAATGTAGTATTCATAGCATACTCCGTTCTAAAAAACACTTTTAAAAAGTCTTTCTGCAAAATTATTGATTTAAATATAGTTAAAAAGAGTGGATTGGAGCGGAAGGCACTTGACTCCTGCGGGAATTGAGGGACATCCGTCGAGACCCCACAGGCGCAAAGCGTCGAGGAGGATCGAATCCCTCCCCGATGGGAATCCGCCCTTGAAAAAGCCAGCAGTTGGGCTTTTTCATGATTCCCGCGGAAGCAAGTGCCTGCAGCGGAAAGGAACGGTCTATATTCAAATTGAAAACACCGATTTTCACAAAGAAAGCTTACTTAAAAGATGTTACAAGGATTTTTCATATGTTACAAGAATTTTGTATTTCCAAAGGCTTGTCTCAAAGCAAAACAGTAGATTTTTACCCGGTTTAGTATAGAATAAAATAAAATTAGTAAATTAGGAGTGTAAACAAATGGAATTTAAAATGAAAGATGTTGGCTTTACAACGCAGTTTGAATACGGAGAATTACATATTGCTGGTGACGAAGCCCATGGTTTCAGGCCTTTTCAATTAATGGTTTCATCAATTGCTGTTTGTAGTGGTGGTGTTCTACGAAAGATTCTCGAGAAAAAAAGAATGGTTATCCACGATATTACCATTCAAGCGGATGTTGTTAGAAATGAACAAGAGGCAAACCGATTGGAGAAAATACACATTCATTACTTGATTTCAGGGGAAGATTTACAAGAACATAAGATTGAACAAGCGGTAGAACTAGCAAACAAAAACTGCCCAATGGCTCAATCAGTAAAAGACAGTATCGAAATTATTGAAACGTTTGAGCTAAAGTAAAATAGAACAACGAAAAGGCTCTGTTCATGGGATTAACAGAGCCTTTCTCGTAGATTTTTTATCCGCTGTTAAGTACAAGAGATACTGAAGATTAAACCTTCGATGTTCCCATCTGAGATCTACTCGATATGCATACCCCCTTGTTGTAGGTATGTTTCTCTGGTATCCCTCCTTCTTTTATGGTAGTTACATCATATCATGTAATTTTATAATTGTAAATATTCAGACAACTTGTTTTTTAGAAAATTTTTAGATTGGACAACATATGATATAAATAATAGAAATTAGACATCGGGGGATTGCATCTATGTTCATAATACGAATAATGTTTTATATAATAGGATTACTAGTAACATCACTTGGAGTAAGCTTGACAATCATATCTGACTTAGGTGCGGGTGCATGGGATGCACTAAATGTTGGCCTTTCAACAACTATTGGCTTTACCGTTGGAACTTGGGTAATCATTGTAGGGATAATATTAATTATCATTAATGCATTGCTCATGAAGAGTCGGCCAGAATACTTAGCGGTGATTCCAATCTTTTTAATGGGTCCCTTTATTGACTTTTGGCTACTAGTTGTTTTTCCAAATTGGCAGCCAGAAGGTTTTGTCTACCAGCTCTTGGTATTGCTTCTAGGGTTAACTTTTTTATCACTGGGTATCTCCATTTATTTGCAAGCAAAGTTTCCATTGATTCCAATTGATAATTTTATGGTGGCAATAAAGTCTCGTCTACCTATCAATTTAGGCTTGGCTAAGACAATTGGAGAAATCACGGCACTACTGTTTGCGTTTCTTTTCAAGGGTCCAATAGGACTTGGTACAATTATTGTTACATTTCTAATCGGTCCGCTTATTCAAGTGTTTTTCCCGAGATTTGAAGCCTTGTTCAAAAGATTGAGTAAAAAAACAGTAGGATGATTTTCATAAAAGTAAGGATAAGATAGGTATTCTTCGAAAAAACTATACTCAAAGAACTGAAAGGAGTATATGTTTAAATGAAAAATAAATTGTCACTTGTAATTGCTGTCTTATTCCTTTTATCAAGCATTTCTACAATCACATATGCTGATGGAAAGCAAGATAAAAAACAGGGAAATAAATATGAAATCCCTAATTCTGTATTGAATATCGCAAAAGAAAATACGTACCCAAATCCTACTCAAGACTTACCTTATCTTCAGCCGAGTGATTTGGCAAAAGAGCTAATTGATAGCTCAGAAGTGAAAATTGAGAATCCAGATTTAATTCGTATTTTAAATGAATCTTCAATTTCAACAACTCCTTTAGCTATTGGTTATCGTGCAACGATTTACTTAGGTCAGTGGCCATTAAGCTATGAATCAACAGAGACAGGGACTAATTGGGAATATAAAAAGATTAATACAAACTTTGTAGATAATCGTGGTGGAAAAGCCCCGGTTCAAATGAAATATAATCAAGAAGCACAGAAGCATATAAAAGGTGGACTTACTGCAAAGATTCAAAGTCCAGAAGACGTAAGGAAAATGATGTTAATTAAAGCAGCAGAAAAAACAGGCTTACCTCTTTCATTTGAAACCATTATTGGAGCGGGTACGAAAAAAGATCAGGTCTACAATGTACCTTCCAAAAGATTGGGCTATTTATATGGCTATGCCCCAGCGGTTAGTGAGAAAGGGAAAGTAACGTATGGTGAAGTGTATTTAGTTTTAAAAGGTAGTAAGAAAAGCTTGCTCGTTAAAAACGTAACTCACCAAGGAATTGGTGCATGGATTCCAGTTCAGGATCATGTGTCATTTGGTTTTGTTGCGTCTGAAACTCCTAGATAAAAAAAAGGAAGTATCCCAGGTTTAATGGGTACTTCCTTTTCCTTATTTTATAGAGTAATTTGAGCACTTTTTTTCGTAAAGTCTTCGTCCTTATAGTAACTATTTTTGACTAACACATTCGGCCCTAAGCATTTTACAGCAGGACAGTGACAGGAGAGCTGTTTAGCCAGGTGTGATTGATTCCATGTTTCGTATGCTGCTTGTAAGCTTGTATTTTGAATATTACCCAGAGCAGGAGCATCACCAAAATCAGTTACAATAATATCGCCATTGAAAATATTAACGTTCAAACGTGACCTTCCATCAGGATCATTACGAACTGTTACATTTTGACTATTATAGAGTCTTTGTAGAAGTTGTAAATCTTCTTGTTTGCTACTGCATGCATAGAAAGGCAAGGTTCCAAATAGCATCCAGGTCTTCTGGTCGCGTATATCTAATATCTTATGAATTGCCTCTCGAATTTCAGCTAGAGACAACGTTTCAAGAGTGCTTGCAAAATCACTTGGGTACATTGGGTGTATCTCATGTCTTGCACAATTCATTTCATGGACAATTTGATGATGAATCCTCTCGATATAAGGAAGGGTTCGTTTGTTCAGCATAGTCTCAGCTGACACCATAACTCCAGCTTTGCTTAGTGCCTTACTGTTCTCAATCATTCGATCAAAATAAGCAATTCTTTGCTCTCTGGTCGGCTTACGTTCCATCATTGCAAACCCACCTTCAACAAAGTCCTCGATTGTTCCCCAATTGTGTGAGATATGTAAAACATCTAAATAGGGTACAATTTTTTCATAACGTTCTAAATCGAGGGTTAAATTTGAATTGATTTGAGTACGGACCCCGCGGTCATGGGCATACTTTAAAAGAGGTAGAACATAATTTTCAACAGACTTTAATGAAAGCATAGGTTCTCCACCCGTTATACTAAGAGACCGTAGATGTTCAATTTCATCTAATCTTGTGAGTAAAAGTGAAATTGGTAAAGCATCAGGGTCTTTGGGCTGAAGCGTATAACCTACAGCACAATGTTCACATCTCATATTGCATAATGTGGTTGTTGTGAATTCAACATTTGTAAGCTGCCCAGAGCCGTATTGCTCAATATCTAAATAAGCTTCCCATGGGTCATAGGAAGGGGTAATTTTTTGTTTTTGCACTAACAATTTAAATACTCCTTTACGTTAGGCTCTTTATTGGAAGGAATGTTGGATCTACCAGTTGCTAAAGCCTTGTCTATTTAATACGAATTATAGTATATAGTAAAAAGAGTATGGCGAGAAGGTATAGAGTATGTTAATTTACCAAGAGTGGAAGGAGTGAAATAATGGGAAAAGCAATTCATGATAAAGACTCACAGCTAGACTATCTGAAAAATCGTTTAAACCTCTTTTTAGAAGTCATTGATTCAATGGATCCAGAATCAACAGACTTAGATGATATTGATCGCTTGATTCAGATGTTAGACGATCTTGAAGGAAAGTATGATCAATTTAAAGGTTAATACATTGTAGAAATAGTATCAGGTGTGCTGATGCTATTTTTTTATTGAATTTTTTGGAATTATAAGCTTTCCTTTTTCGGGATTCTAGAATTTTAGGTCAATAAACAGATTTATGAGCATTCATTTTTCGGAATTCCGGGATTTTAGGTCGATAAATTGATTTATGAGCATTCATTTTTTGGAATTCCGAATTTATAGGTCGATAAACAGATTTATGAGCGTTCATTTTCTGGAATTCCAGGATTATAGGTCAATAAACAGATTTATGAGCATTCATTTTTCGGAATTCCAGAATTTTAGGTCGATAAACAGATTTATGAGCATTCATTTTTTAGAATTTCGAATTTGCAGGTCGATAAACTAATTTATGAGCACTGATTTTTCAAAAAACCTTAATTTATGGTCGATAAATCGATTTATGAACCCAGATTTTTCGACAGTCCGAAATTATAGGTCAATAAAGACCCTAACTCCTGAGTGAGCTCACATAAACTAAGCAATATCTATAACCAATAGGTAAAAAAATGCAAACTGGAATCGCTTGCAAATGCCTTTCACAAAAGAATGACAAGGAGTATAATAAAAACTGTGTGAATTAAGAGATAACATATAGATAAATTAACGTGTGAGTGGGGAAAGGGGAAACGGTATGGATAAGCTTCAAAAAAGTATGTATGACTTAATTGTAGAAACATCTACAAGACTCCCTAAGGATGTTAGACGTGCTATTGCTAAAGCAAAAGCACAGGAAAATGCAGGGACGCGTTCAGCGATGTCACTTGCAACAATTACAAACAACATTTCAATGGCAGATGTAAATGTATCTCCAATTTGCCAAGATACAGGACTACCAACTTTTAAAATTAAAACTCCTGTTGGTGTAAACCAATTGAAAATTAAAGAGGCGATTCTTTTTGCGATTGCTCAAGCAACGAAAGACGGAAAGCTTCGTCCGAACTCAGTTGATTCATTAACGGGTAAAAATAGTGGAGATAACCTTGGTGCTGGTTCACCGGTTATTAAGTTTGAGCAATGGGAAAAAGACTATATTGATGCACGCTTAATCCTAAAAGGTGGCGGCTGTGAAAACAAAAATATTCAATATAGCTTGCCATGTGAGTTAGAAGGACTTGGTAAGGCTGGTCGTGACCTTGATGGAATTAGAAAATGTATCATGCATTCTGTATACCAAGCACAAGGTCAAGGCTGTAGCGCTGGCTTCATCGGAGTTGGAATTGGTGGAGATCGTACATCAGGCTACGAATTAGCGAAAGAACAATTATTCCGTGATGTTGAAGATGTAAATCCGATTGAAGACCTTGCGAAGCTTGAAGAATATGTGATGGAAAATGCAAATAAGCTTGGAATTGGAACGATGGGCTTTGGCGGAGAAACAACTCTTTTAGGCTGTAAAGTGGGAGTAATCAACCGTATCCCGGCAAGCTTCTTTGTTTCAGTTGCTTATAACTGTTGGGCGTATCGTCGATTAGGAGTGACATTAAATCCTGAAACTGGCGAAATTAATGATTGGTTGTACAACGAAGGAGAAGAAATTGATTTCTCTAAAGAGGTTGAAGAAGCTCAAGAGGAAACGAATTCTGAAAGCCGTGAAGTTGTACTTGAAGCACCAATTACTGAAGAAAAGATCCGTGATTTAAAAGTGGGCGACGTTGTCCGTATCAATGGTTTAATGTACACAGGGCGTGACGCAATCCATAAACATCTTTCAGAAAATGAATCTCCAGTAGATTTAGATGGTCAAATCATCTATCACTGTGGACCTGTTATGCTAAAAGATGAGGATGGAACATGGCATGTGAAAGCTGCTGGACCAACAACGAGTATTCGTGAGGAGCCTTACCAAGGTGACATTATGAAGCGATTTGGTATTCGTGCAGTTATTGGTAAAGGTGGAATGGGACCAAAAACCTTAGCTGCCTTAAAAGATCATGGTGGAGTTTACTTAAATGCCATTGGTGGAGCAGCACAATACTATGCTGACTGTATTAAGTCAGTTGAAGGTGTGGACTTTATGGAATTCGGTATTCCTGAAGCAATGTGGCATTTAAAAGTAGAAGGTTTTACTGCGGTTGTAACGATGGATTCACATGGTAACAGCCTTCATGAGGATGTTGATAAATCCTCACTAGAAAAGCTTGCGCTATTTAAAGAACCAGTATTTAAATAAGATTTTTTCGTGTCAGGGAGACTTCCCTGGCACTTTTTTAGTAGTTGGAAAACTCTTCAAAGAATGGATTTTAGGTTAGTACAAAAACTAACAGTATCCTTTAATTTTTAAAAAGGGGAGGACTACTGTTGAGAATCGTACTAAGTGTACTAATGTCTGTAGTGTTACTTTTTTCAATTCAGCCAGATAGTGCAGACGCTAGTTATTCAAATAAGTCTATTAATTGGGGCTTTAAGAGAAGTAAAAATCATCAACCAGCATCAGCCGGTAAAGAATTAGAAGAGTTATTATCGAAATATGGATCATTTTATTTGGGTGATACATCTAAAAAAGAAGTGTACCTAACCTTTGATAATGGTTATGAAAATGGCTATACAGGGAAGGTTTTAGATGTTCTTAAAAAGAAAAACGTTCCAGCAACCTTCTTTGTTACTGGTCATTTTTTAGATAGTCAGCCTAAGCTTGTTGAAAGAATGGCAAAGGAAGGCCATATTGTAGGTAATCATTCATGGTATCATCCAGATCTAACAAAAGTTAGTGACGAGCGGTTAAAAAGAGAATTAGATACTGTTCGTGATGAGATCGAGCGAATAACCGGTAAAAAGGGTGGTACTTATTTAAGACCACCACGTGGAGTTTTTAGTGAAAGAACTCTAGCTCTTTCTGAAAAATACGGCTACCAAAATGTCTTTTGGTCGTTAGCCTTTGTTGATTGGCATATTGACCAACAAAAAGGGTGGGAATATGCGTACAATAATATTATGAAGCAAATTCACCCTGGAGCTATTTTGTTACTGCATACGGTTTCAAAGGATAATGCAGAAGCCTTGGAAAAAGCAATTACTGACCTTGAGAAAGAGGGTTACATCTTTAAAAGCTTGGACCATCTTATGGTACAGCAATATATTGATGAACCATTATTATTTAACATTCAGTAAAACACATGGGTTACTCCATGTGTTTTATTTTGGATGTAGCCGAGAATTCTATGATAAAATGAGGTATTAACTAAGTGATGGGTGATCAAATGCAATTAGCGATGATAGCAGTTGTAGTTGTTTTATTAATAGGCTTACTCTTAACGATTTCATTGGCCGGTAAAAGTGATGAAGATTATCGCGGAGCAACGCGAAAAAACACGAGGAATCTAACGCTTATCTATGTCATAACCATTTTATTGCTGTTAACTGGATTAGTGGTGTACATTAAATGGTTTACTTAGGTATGTTGTGAGAATCTAGGTGTGATAATGATAATAAGGAATTTTAAGAATAGACATGGAGTTGTAACTAATGAGTCAAAAACAAAATGTACAATCACCGAAGCTTGAGCTTGGACAAACCTTCCCATTAACAATAAAGAGGCTAGGAATTAACGGGGAAGGTGTAGGTTATTTCAAGCGCCAAGTTGTCTTTGTACCAGGAGCATTACCAGGAGAAGAGGTTGTTGTTGAAGCGACAAAGGTTCACCCCAAGTTTTCTGAAGCGAAAATTAAGAAAGTCCGCAAAAAGTCTGAGCATCGTGTTCAACCACCATGTCCTATTTATGATCAGTGTGGTGGCTGTCAGCTTCAGCATTTAGACTATAGCCAGCAACTTAAAGAAAAACGGGATATCGTCATTCAATCCTTTGAGCGCTATGTGAAAAATCTTAATCCTGAAATAATTAAAGAAACGATTGGGATGGAGAACCCCTGGAACTATCGTAATAAAAGCCAATTTCAAGTTGGGCTGAATAAACAAAAGGTCATTGCGGGCCTTTATGGATTAAACTCGCATCACCTCATTGATATATCTGATTGTATGGTACAACACCAAGCAACGAATAAAGTGACACAGGTTGTAAAAACGATTTTACAGGGTTTAAATATATCAATTTATAATGAAAAGTCACGAAAAGGAATTATCAGGACGATTGTAACAAGGGTAGGAGTTGAAACCGGTGAGGTGCAGCTTGTACTCATAACCGCTAAAAATGAGTTGCCACGTAAGGATTTATTCATCGAAGAGATTAAGAAGAGGCTTCCTGAAGTAAAATCGATTGTACAAAATATAAATGGAAGTAAAACTTCTTTAATTTTTGGTGATGAAACAAAGAGACTGCATGGTAAAGAAGTCATTCAAGAGAATTTAGGAGACCTTCAGTTTGAGTTATCTGCACGTGCGTTTTTTCAATTAAATCCTCATCAAACGGTAAAGTTGTACGATGAAGTTAAAAAAGCAGCGAGATTAACTGGGAAAGAAAGGCTTGTCGATGCGTATTGTGGAGTAGGAACAATTGGACTGTGGCTTGCGAAAGAGGCAAGTGAGATTCGTGGAATGGACACAATTTATGAGTCGATTGAAGATGCCAAAAAGAATGCAAGAAATCATGGTATTTCAAACGCGGTTTATGTAAC
Source organism: Cytobacillus suaedae (assembly GCA_014960805.1). Taxonomy (GTDB): domain Bacteria; phylum Bacillota; class Bacilli; order Bacillales; family Bacillaceae_L; genus Bacillus_BV; species Bacillus_BV suaedae. The sequence continues at coordinate 450,077 of CP063163.1, forward strand.
TGGAAAGGCTGAACAATGGTTGCCAAAATGGGTCAAGGAAGGGTGGAAGCCCGATGTTATTGTGGTAGACCCACCTCGTACAGGCTGTGACGACCAGCTCTTACAAACCATTTTAAAGGTAAAACCAAAAAGGATAGTCTATGTTTCATGTAATCCTTCAACATTAGCTAAAGATATTGGAGTATTATCAAAATCATACAATGTCAGCTATATTCAACCAGTAGATATGTTTCCACATACAGCACATGTTGAATGCGTAACGCAGCTTGTCTTGAAATAAATATTTCTTTTTAAAAGCTACATTAATGTAAATGTCTACTGTAGGCATTCAACCTATGTAGAGGCAGTTGCGTTGTTAGAGTTGAAATAAGCTAAGGAGCATAAAATGAACAATTATAAATTAACGATTCAGTATGATGGTGGCCGTTACAAGGGTTGGCAACGACTCGGTAATAGTGACAGTACTATTCAAGGGAAAATTGAAAATGTATTAACAGAGTTGGCAGGAGAAAAGATTGAAATCATTGGATCTGGAAGAACAGATGCAGGTGTACATGCTCTTGCTCAAATCGCTAATTTTAAGATGCGTAAAAATGCAACGGAAGATGAAGTTATGCAATATTTAAACAGATATCTTCCTAATGATATTAGCGTTGTTGATGTTACGTTAATTCATGATCGTTTTCATGCGCGCTATAATGCTAAAGATAAAACATACTTGTATAAGATTTGGAACGAGCAATATACAAATCCCTTCATGCGAAAGTACAGTATGCATGTGGAGGAAAAGCTTGATATCGAAAAAATGAGAATAGCTTCTCAATTTTTTCTAGGTGAGCATGACTTTACTTCTTATTCCAATGCAAAGTCGAAGAAAAAGTCCATGGTGCGTGAAATTTACTCACTAGAGATAAGCGAAAATGCAGGCTTTATCGAAATCAAAGTACGAGGTAATGGTTTCCTTTACAATATGGTGAGGAAAATTGTTGGAACCTTAATTGAAGTTGGATTAGGCGAAATAGATGCTACTGCAATACCTGGTATCCTTGAATCAAAAGAAAGAATTCAAACAGGTCGTATGGCGGATGCGGAGGGGTTGTATTTGGAGAAGGTTGGTTTTTAAACCATCTCCTTTTTTAAAGAAGCGGAGCTACACATCACCAGCATCTCATGTGTTGACAGATACAGATACACTTTACTCAGATTTATATCTTTTGATCTTGAGTTTGAAGTTGTATCAATAGCGAGAGGATTTGAGTTTGAAATGAAAGAGAATTTTTGGCGTGATTTACCACGACCATTTTTTGTACTAGCACCAATGGAAGATGTGACAGATGTTGTTTTTCGTCATGTAGTAAGTGCAGCTGGTCGACCGGATGTGTTTTTCACAGAGTTTACAAACTCAGATAGTTATTGTCATCCAGAGGGTATGAAAAGTGTGCGTGGTCGTTTGATTTTTACAGAAGATGAACAACCAATGGTGGCACATATTTGGGGGGATAGTCCCGAAAATTTCCGTCAAATGAGTATTGGCATGGCAGAGCTAGGATTTAAAGGTATAGATATTAACATGGGTTGCCCTGTACCGAATGTGGCATCAAGAGGGAAAGGTAGTGGCCTTATTCTCCGTCGTGATGTTGCAGCAGAACTTATTCAAGCTGCAAAAGCGGGTGGCCTGCCTGTCAGCGTGAAAACAAGACTAGGCTTTAAAGAGGTAGATGAGTGGGAGGAGTGGCTAACGCATATTTTAAAACAGGATATTGCGAACCTTTCTATTCATTTACGTACAAGAAAAGAAATGAGCGAAGTAGATGCCCATTGGGAGCTAATTCCAGAAATCAAAAAATTACGTGACCGGATCGCACCAAATACGATGCTAACAATCAATGGAGACATTCCTGACCGTCAAATTGGGCTCCAACTTGCTGAACAATATGGTGTTGATGGCGTTATGATTGGGCGAGGTATTTTTAAAAATCCTTTTGCTTTTGAAAAAGAGCCTAAAGAGCATAGCAGTGAAGAATATCTTTCTCTATTAAGACTTCAGCTTGATCTTCAAGATCAATATGCAGAAGTACTGCCACGTTCAATTACAGGACTTCATCGCTTTTTCAAAATTTATGTTAAAGGGTTCCCTGGCGCTGCCGAATTAAGAAGTCAATTGATGAACACGAAATCAACTGATGAAGTGCGTGCATTGCTAGATAACTTTGAAAAAAACAATGAGATTCGAAGGGACAGTGAAGTAATGTAACTCTCAAATACTTTTCCCAGGCTTCTCTATTATGTTAATTGTTTTAGGGTTTAACTTGATTAAGGATGGATTACGGGATGCAATTGATCCTAAAATGAAGAGTTAAAATGGTAATACAGTGTAAAGGCTTAGTCTTTTTTTGACTAAGCCTTATTTTTTATGGATTTTAACTATTGTAAATATTTACTACACCTGAATTGTAAAAATTGCTCGAAAAATGTCGATATAATTGGTAAGACCACTAAAAGATAAAAAGGGGACACTAGCATGAAATTGAACAAGATATCAACAAAGTTATTATTAGGTATCACCATTTTAGTGTTAATTGCGACTACCACCTTGGGCTTACTTAGCTACAATTTTGCTAAACAAGAGCTCGTGGGCAGTGGAAAACTAGATTTACAACATATTGTACATAATTCAATCTCTGCACTTGAACTATTAAATGAACAAGTTGAGTCTGGTGATTTAACGCTTGAAGAAGCAAAGGAGCGAGCACGTGAATTATTAGTAGGACCACCTACAACTAAGGATGGAATAACTACTTATGATTTTGCACAATCGTCTTTTCTTTACAAAAAAGAAGGATACTTAATGGCTTATGACTCAAATCATATTGCAGAGTTACATCCAAGCATTCAAATTGGAGATGACAAAACAGAAGTTAAAAACTCTAAAGGACAATTTGTTGTTCAAGATATAGTAAAGACTGCTAAATTGACCAATCCAGAAGATCGATTTTATGAATATGCTTGGCAAAATGCTGGTGAGACAGTTGAGCGAAATAAAATAGTCTATGCGGCATATTATGAACCATGGGACTGGCATATTGGTATTGGAGCATATGAGTATGAGTTCTACGAGTCATTAAATACTCTTTTATACCTGATATTAGGGGTTTCAATCTTAATTACGATCATTGGGTTAGTAGTATTTTACTTTGTTTCTCGAAAGAAACTGAAGTTGATGGAGACAATTACGAAGTCATCTCTTCTGATCTCAGAAGGCAATTTAGATGTTCCTGCGTTACCTGAATCATCAGATGAACTAGGGCAGCTGGGTAAAGCTTTTAACAAAATGACGGACCAGTTAAAAACAATTCTTTCTAACATCCAATCTACAAGTATAAAAGTCTCACAATCAGCACTAGAACTTTCGGCTTTAACAGAAGAAACCAGCTCAACAAGCGAAGAGATGAGTAGGGCAATCAATGAAATTACGAAAGGCTCAGTGTCACAAGCTTCTGATATTGAATCTACAAGTCAAAAAACAGAAGAGCTTAGTGGTGCGATTGTTAAAATGAACGAACAAAATCAGCTAATGAGAACACTTTCTGTTGATTCTACTAATGCGATTGAACTTGGTAAGGAAAAGGTAAACATCCTCCAAGCTTCTAATGAAGATTCGAAGAGAGCATCTGAACAAATTGGTGTTGGAATTAATCATCTATATCGCAGTATAAAAGACATCTCAAATATTGTGACAACGATAGATTCTATCTCTCAACAAACGAATTTACTTGCACTAAATGCAAGCATTGAGGCTGCTAGAGCTGGTGAATCTGGAAAAGGATTTGCGGTTGTAGCTGACGAGGTTCGAAAACTAGCAGAAGAAACAAACAAAGCTACGAATGAAATACAACAAATGATTAATAGTATTGAAAAAGAGACAGAATCTACTGTAAAGGCAATGGAGAATACGACAGACATCTCATCTAAGCTAGATCTTGCTGTAAATGATACAGAAAATCAATTTAGTCATATCTCTAAATCTATTAATCAAATTATTGGTGTAATTGAACGACTAAACTCAGAGATTTTGGTTGTTACAAACCACACAGAAAGTATTGTAGAGTCTGTCCAAAATATATCTGCTGTTGCAGAAGAAACAGCAGCTTCTTCTGAAGAAGTTCTAGCTTCCGTTGAGGAGCAAGTCGGTATCATTGGTACAATTTCAACTTCTGCAGAAAATCTAAATACGTTAAGTGAAGAGTTGCAGAAGATGATGGAACAATTTTCTACTGAATCTAAGTAGTAGTTATTATGCTTAATTTGGAATGAACTTTGGATATTGAAGTGTTAGTTGGCTTAGTCATAAAGTATTTATGACTAAGCCTTTTCTATTGATTTGAAACATAGTTGTGATACATAATGGGTTTAAAATTTAATTTTAATGTTATTCATTACTATAAAATATAATTTTAAGAATGGAGATAAGTATGTACGTACTTGGTATTGATGGGGGAGGAACTAAAACCATAGGAGTAATTGTTGCTTTAACTGGAGAAGTGAGGGCTATAGCCGAGGTTGGTGCAACAAATATAAATACGGTAGGTTCGATTGGAGTAGAGACAGAAATTCAGAAGTTAGTAAATGAATTAAGAACACTTGATTTACAGGCATTTAATCAAGTATCTGTAATCTTTGCGGGTATGGCTGGCGCAGGGAATGACTCGAATAAAGGTGAACTAGAATCAATACTTGGAAAAGTGCTTGAAATGAATATCCCTATTTATGTAGAAAATGATGCCATTACTGCACTATACTCTGGATCGCTAGGACAGGAGGGGATTGTCCATATCTCAGGTACAGGATCAATTGCATTTGGAATTAATCGGGAGGGGAAGACAGACAGAGTAGGTGGTTGGGGCTATTTAGTGGATTCCGGTGGAAGTGGGTTTTCTATTGGTCAAAAAGCATTTAATGGACTTTTTGATCGTTACGACAATTGTAATGAGAGAACACTACTGGATGAAAAAGTGTTAAGAAATTTTTCAATTACCGAACCATCTGATCTTATTCCGATTATTTACCGAAATCCCGATCCGCGGAAATTAGTAGCTTCTATTGTTCCTTTGGTATTTGCAGCAGCAGATGAAGGCGACTGTGGCGCTCAACATATTTTATTGAGTACAGCGAGAGATATTGTTGAAAATATAAAGTCCCTTGCACCGAAACTGTATAGTACAACTGAAACACAAATCCCAGTGGTTCTTGCAGGTGGATTGTTTTCAAGAAAAGACTGGTTCATATCAACAATAAAAGAACAATTAGAACTAGTAGGTTTGAATTGTAATCTTATCGTACCATCCGTCCCACCTATCGTAGGTTCAGTAATAGGCGGATTAAAGATGCTAAAGAAAGAAATTGAATCCGATTTTATAAAAAGATTAAAAAGCTTTTTTGAAAATAAGGAGGTTGGGGAGAGTTGATAATCAACGGATTGGATAAGCTTCTATTGGAAAGTGACCCAGAATTACGTAGAAAACGAATTGGACTGATTATCAATCATACATCAGTTGATCAACAGCTAAAGTTGAGTTTGGATGTTTTGCTAAGTAGGGGCTTTACGATTAAGGCCATCTTTGCGCCTGAACATGGATTTAGAGGAAATGCAGCAGCGGGTGAAAAGGTTGCACATCAAGTAGATAAAAAAACAGGAATTCCAATCTATAGCCTATATGGTGATTCAAAGAGTCCTTCAGCTGAAAGTATGAAAGACATAGACGCATTCGTATTTGATATTCAAGATATCGGCGTTCGATTCTATACCTATATATACACACTGGCATATTCGATGGAAACAGCGGGTAAGTTTGGATTGGATTATTATGTTTTAGACCGACCCAACCCAATTACAGGGGACGTGATAGAGGGCAATATAATCGATTCAAAATTTGATTCTTTTGTTGGAAAATATGGACTACCGGTACGCCATGGAATGACTGTGGGCGAGCTTGCGACGTATTTTAATCATGAATTTATGATGGGTTGTAAATTAACCGTTATTAAGATGGAAGGTTGGGAAAGAACGAAGTGGTTTGATGAGCTTGGTTTACAGTGGATTATGCCATCACCGAATGCGACAGGAATTGAGATGGCTGCACTCTATCCAGGTACATGTCTATTTGAGGGAACCAATGTATCTGAAGGACGAGGGACAACTAGACCATTTGAAATGATTGGGGCACCATGGATTGCTGGGGAAGAATGGTGTGAAGAATTACAAGCTTATCAGCTAGACGGAGTTATTTTTCGACCTACACATTTTACCCCTACTACGTCTAAATACGTTGGTGAATTGTGTGAAGGCTTGCAAGTACATATGGTGAATAGGAAAATCCTAAAACCATTACATGTTGCATTAGCAATGATAGAAGCTTTGCAAACTTTATATCCTAGTGAATTCAAGTGGATGGATCCGATTAAAGGAAGATACTTTATTGATTTGCTGGCTGGAACGGATCAATTGAGGTTGTGCGTTGATCGAAATGAAAAGCTAACAGATTGGTTAAAAGGTGAGGAGTCAAAATTAGAGCAGTTTAAATCTATACGGAATAAATATCTATTATACTAGCGGAAAAAAACAGCCAGGTGACCTGGCTGTTTTTTGGGTCTACGGATACACAACTAGATTAATAGCTCTTTTCTAGTTTAATCCCTTGATAATAGTGTTTAAGAATCTCTTCAAATTTATATCCTTTTACAGCCATTCCCATTGCACCTGTTTGGGAAAGTCCAACACCATGGCCCCAACCTCCGCCATATGTTTTGAAACCAGTAACTTCTTTTGTTTTGTTATCCACTACTGGTTCAATATAAAATAGTGTACTTAATAAAGAGGCTTGGTTTCCACTAGCATTGATATATTTTAATGCCCAACGTACTTTGTCTTTATACTCGTAGAAAGTCCCATTTTCTGTTACAAATTCAATCTTTAATACACGACCAGAGTTAGATCGTTCTAGCACATTAATTTCATATACTTTTCCAACTTCTTTATTATAGTACGTACTTAATACATCACTTATTTCTTCAGAAGTCCATTCAAAGTTCCAACGATGGTATCTTGACCAATCTGATTCAAAATCACCTTCAGCTGCTGCTCGCAGTGATTTTGAGTTACTATGGTTTTTGAAAACTTCTAAACTAGGGACATGCTGTAATGCCTTACCTCTTTCTGCATCTGGTACACCGCGAAGATAAGGAACAGCCTCTGAGTTCCAAACATCCTCATTGTTAGCAGAGAATCCACCACTAGTCGAGTTGAAAACAGCTGTAATTAGCTTGCCATCATATGTTGCAACAATTCCTTTTGTTTCATCTACTGCTTGATTTGAAACGGGATGTTCTGCTCCAAACCCTGCATACACTTGGTCTGAAGTAGTTGGAAGAAGATCATAGCCATCATTACTACGCTTACCAAGATTAGACATTGCGTAGGTACGTGCAGCAACAGCCTGTGATTTTTGTGCTTCCAATTCGCCATATGGTACAGGTGGTAGTTCACGAGGAACCACTCCATACAAATATTCCTCAATCGGTAACTCGTTAATACCAGCTAATGTTCCTTTACTGTTAAAAGCTACTTCACCGAGTCCGCGATATTTTTTTCCGTTGATTTTGATAAGGTTATTACTAGATGTGATAACAACAGAATTTGTTGTAGTTTTTGATACATCACCGCTTGTTACTTTTAGTTTTGACTCACCTTCGACGATTGTTACAGTTTTCCAGAAAGAATCGCTACCAGCCAATCCTAGTCTAATCATTTCAGTTTTAAAAGCAACTCTTTCTGACTCAGGCGCATCGGAAGCAAATTCTCCAATAAATAGACGGTATAAGTTTCCGACAGGCTCTAAATATGTAGTGTATCCCGCGGCCTCTGCTCGATTGACCCAATCATCAATATAAGCATTATTTGAGGTAGCAGCCACTTGCAACCTGAAATTTGTCTTAATCAACGCAGAAGAATCTAAAGTAACCTCAACTAAACTATTACTGCCTTCAAAAAGCACGTCTCCAGTTACTTTATCAGTGACAACATAATCACCATCACTACCAAGAGTAATTGTTTCTTTTTCTGGCTCAACACCAATCCGTACAATCGGCTCAGCAGATTCTGTGGTAGCTGCTGTTCCGCCAACACCTTGTAACAATAAAGCGCTTACGAGTAAAACGATAAAAGAATATTTTACTAGCTTTTGAAACATATCATCATTCCTCCTACTTAATAATCCGGGGACATTTGCCCTTATTTTTAAGCTATTCTTCGAGGTTATTAAAAATTCCTTTTAGTATTTTTAAAAATAATTAAAATTTTATTTCAGTGACAAAAGTACTAGACTTGCAAAACCCTTACTACTATTGGGAAAATTAACTACTTGTAAAAAATCTATTACAAAAAATGGTACAAAGTAATCATGTGTTATTTTTCATTGAGAATTATGGTTTACTATATAATTTCAAAAATTTTCAATTAAATTTCACAAAAAGTATTGAAAAAATATTTTAATGTTGTATCATAATATTAAAATTAGATTTCAACAAGAATGTGATTGGTTGTGATTAGTATGAGTGTGGACCTTTCTAAGTTAACAACAGAGTTAAGAAATGACGATTCAATGAAAATTGATCAATCGTCTACTCTAGAAGTATTGCAGCTAATAAATAAAGAGGATCGAGTTGTCGCAGATGCTGTTCAACTTGCACTCCCGCAAATCGCTAAGGCAGTGGATGCAATTTATCAATCATTAAAAAATGGTGGAAGATTGTTTTATGTTGGTGCTGGTACAAGTGGTAGGTTAGGTGTGATTGATGCAGCTGAATGTCCTCCAACCTTTAGTACGGACCCTGATTTAGTTCAAGCAATTATTGCTGGTGGTGAAAAGGCTCTATTGGTTGCTGTAGAAGGTGCTGAAGATGATGAAGAACTAGGTGTTGCCGACTTAAAGAAACAGAGTTTTTCAAGTAAGGATGTTATTGTAGGAATTGCTGCTAGCGGTAGAACACCCTATGTAATAGGAGCACTACAATTTGCAAAAGGCTTAGGCGCAGAAACGATTTCCCTTTCTTGTAACTTAGATTCTGAGATTAGTAAGATTGTTAATCATCCTATTGAAGTAATTACTGGTGCTGAGGTTGTGACTGGTTCAACTAGATTGAAGGCTGCAACTGCTCAAAAAATGGTGCTCAATATGCTTTCAACAACAGTTATGATCAAACTAGGAAAAGTGTATGAAAACCTGATGGTTGATGTTAAGGCTAGTAACCAAAAGTTAATTGAACGAGCGAAGAATATTGTTATGACGGTTACTAAGGCTGATGAAGAAATGGCATGTGAAATATTAGAAAAAACAAACTATGAAGTGAAGCCAGCAATTGTCATGATTAACGCAGATGTTACATATGAAGAAGCCAATAGAGCTATTGATCTGGCAGATGGAATGGTTAGAAAAGCAATTAATATAGCAAAAGGGGAATAGAATTTTTACTCTTCTTTTAGAAGGTTTGGAAGCGTTTACAGATGGCGGTAATGTTTTATAGCTTTATAGTTTATAAGACTTATCATAGACTTAAACAAATTTAAGGGGGAAAAATTGTGAATATTAAAAAGCTGTTTACCATGTTTGCTCTTATTTTAGTGTCTTTATCCGTATTTGCAGGCTGTAGTAAAGATTCGGCTTCAACAGATGCAAGTGGGGATTGGGAAAAATGGGAAGGTAAAATTACAATTTGGGATGGGCCTCGTTGGGCTGATGACAAAGAAAACAAATATCATTGGTTAGAAGCGAAAAAAGCTGAATTCCAAGATAAATATCCTGGAGTAGAAATTGAAATTGTTCAAACTCCATGGGCAGAATTTAATGATAAACTAAGTGTTGCAATTGCAGGTCGTGCTTGGCCGGACATTGCTGCTGTTGATATTAGTGGTGCGATAAATATTAACCACATTAAACAAGGTGTTATTGAAGAGGTTGGGGCTTTTTATTCTGAAGACGAATTAAAAGATTTCTATCCGAATGCTTTAGCTGCATATGATTTTGATGGTAAGTACTATGGTGTACCAAATTCTATGACAGTTCACGCAATGCTTTTGAATCTTGATATTTTTGAAGCAAAAGGTGTTGAGCCACCAGTAGATGGTCGTTGGACATATGATGAGTTTGTTGAAAAAATGAAAGCTTTAACAGGTGATGGAGTATATGGATTCTCTACTTATTTATTACCAGGTTATTATGAAGCATGGCCATTCCTATTAATGGATGGTGGATACCCGTTAAATGAAGATGCAACTGAGTATACATTTGATTCAAAAGAAGCAATTAGCGGTTTACAAAAGTTAATTGATCTTAAATTCAAACACAATGTAGCACCTCAAGAAATGGGTGGAGCTGATGTTGGTGGAACATGGAATGCTTGGGCAGCTGCAGACCAACGTACTGTTGCAGTTCAACCATGGGCTACATGGGCTATCGCAGCAGCACAAGGCGAAAAATTTAAAACGAACTTTATGGTTGCAGAATATCCAACTGGAGATACTGGTGAGCCTGTAACAATCGGCGGTGTCGGTGGTTGGGTAATGTTCAAACAAGAAGATGCTGACAAAAAACGTATGACTGCGGAATTTATTAAATTTATCTCAACAGCTGATGAGCAAGTAGAATGGGCTAAAAACTATGGTACATTCCCATCTCGCCAATCTGCTGTAGATCAAAACCCATTCGGTGACAACCCAGAATTGGCAAAAGCTCAAGAATTAACACAACATGCTATTGCAATGCCACGTCATGAAAAATGGGCAAGAATCGATGAAGCAATCCAAAAAGAATTACAATTAGCTGCAAATGGCGAAAAGACACCTGAAGAAGCACTAAAAGCCGCAAGAAGCGCTGTAGAAGGTATTTTAGGCGAGTAAAATTGAAGCTCTCTTCCGATCGAAAGGAAGGGAGCTATTTTTTAAAATGGGCAATGTATTATGCTTTTCCTTTTAATGAGGGGTGAAACGATGGAAACAAATAAAAAAGTAACATACACAACAACAGCTGGCATTGAGATTAAGCAAGACAGTGTCTGGAAGAAAATGAAGAAAAATAAAGTAGCATATCTATTCCTGCTACCGAAACTAGTATTCTTTGCCATTTTTATGCTTATTCCGATTATATGGTCACTTATTTTATCATTTCAAGATGTCGGTGTATTTCAATCAGAATGGGTAGGGTTAAAAAACTATATCGCTGTTTTTAAAAATGAAGTGTTCATGGTATCACTTTGGAATACATTTTTATACACAATCATAACTGTACCTGCATTCGTAATTACAGCCTTATTAATTGCGACACTTATACATCCACTAGGTAAACATTCGCAATCCTTTTTCCGTGCTGCTTTTTACTTGCCACAAGTAACTTCCATGGTTATTATCGCGATGGTTTGGCGCTGGATGTACAATTACCGATTTGGACTTTTTAATTATATTATGAACTTTTTTGGAGTCGAAAATATTGATTGGTTAGGGCAATCTGCAACAGCACTACCTTCATTAATGATTATGGCGATACTTATTCCACCAGGGTCAGGAATCATCATTTACCTTGCTGCAATGAATGATGTTAACCCATCATTGTATGAAGCTGCAAAAATTGATGGAGCAAATGCATTCCAACGCTGGATGAAAATTACCGTTCCATTATTAAAACCGACCACGTTGTATTTGGTTATCCTAAGTACTATTTCATCTTTTCAGGTGTTTACCCAAATTATCATGATGACCGGCGGTGGACCTGGAAATTCAACAGAGACAATTGTGCATGTTATTTATAAAACGGCATTTAGAGACTTTAACTTTGGCGGAGCATCTGCTCAATCAATGATTCTATTTGCGATAATCATGGTATTCGCGATATTCCAATACCGAGTTTTACAATCTGATAAATAAAAAGTTGGTGAAAAAAGATATGTCTAATCAAATGTCCTATAAGATTGGTAGAATAATAACTTATTTACTATTAATAGGGATGGCCATTGCCTCACTATTACCTTTATATTGGATTTTTTCAACGGCCCTACAACTACCAAGCTATCAAAATGAGGAAATGTCAAAACCGATATCATATGTTGAATCAAATCCTCCAAAGGTGTATCCAATGGGTATCACAGAATACTTTTCACAATGGGAAAAGAAACGAGAAGCAACTGCTCAGGGTGATCTAGAGCAAGCAAAGTATCATGGTGAAAAAATGACAGAGGTACGTCAAAAGACATTTGAAAGCTTTGTGATTCTATTTGAAAGAACCCCTATTTTAAAATGGCTGTTTAATAGTCTTTATATAGCCATATTAGGAACCGTACTGATCGTATTGTTTGATACAATGTCCGGCTATGTACTGGCGAAAAAAGAATTTCCGGGTAAAATGATTATCTTTTGGATGATCATTGCTACAATGATGATTCCAGAACAAGTTACGCTCGTTCCAACCTTCATCATGGTTCAGAAATTGCAATTGTTTGATACGCATTGGGCGTTAATTTTACCAAGTATTTCTTTAGCCTTTGGTGTCTTCTTAATGAGGCAATTCTTACTTACAATTCCAGATGAACTAATCGAGGCTGCCAAAATAGACGGAGCATCTGAATGGAGAATTTTCTGGAAGATAATTGTTCCGTTAGCTAAGCCGGCAATGGCGGTACTAGGAATCTTTACATTTGTGTTAATGTGGAACTCCTTCTTATGGCCGATTATTGTATTAAATGATAAGGACTTATTCACACTTCCGGTAGGCCTTAAAACATTGCAGGATGCCAATCTAGCAGACTTTAAACTATTAATGGCAGGAGCAAGTATTGCTGCAATCCCGATGATTATATTTTTCTTATTGTTCCAACGATATTTTGTAAAAGGTCTAGCAATGGGAGGAGTGAAGGAATAAATGACAAATCTTACACTCAGACAAAAAATTGGACAGTTAATGGTTTGCGGTTTTAAAGCAAATCAAGTAGTTGAGGCTTCTAATGAAATACTTGAATTAATAAGAGATTATCATGTTGGTGGAATCATTCTCTTTGGGCGAAATATTGGAACACCAGATGAGATTCTACAGTTAACTACAAGGCTACAGCTCGAAGCAAAAAATGCAGGTCAAGATCTACCACTACTCATCTGTATTGATCAAGAAAATGGAGTGGTAAGAAGACTGGGAGAAGGTACAACTGTGTTTCCAGGTGCAATGCTGTTAGGTGCAACTGATGATCCGAATTTCGCCTATGAAATGGGTGTTGCCACTGGAACGGAACTTAAGGCACTCGGAATTAATTGGAACCTGGCACCTGTTGTCGATGTGAACAATAATCCTGATAATCCGGTTATAGGGGTTCGTTCGTTTGGAGAAACCCCTGAAAAAGTGGCTGAGTTCGGCGCAGCAGCTATGAAAGGAATGCAAGCTGCTGGAGTTATCACGGCACTCAAGCATTTTCCAGGACATGGTGATACAAATCTAGACTCGCACCTAGAATTACCTACCATTACCCATTCGATGGATCGACTAGAAGAGGTTGAACTAGTACCATTTAAAAAGTGTATTCTTGAAGGAGCAGATACGGTTATGTCTGCCCATGTTTATTTTCCTGCAATTGAAAAGCAGTCAGGTGTCCCTGCAACGATGTCAAAATCAATCATTACAGGATTACTCAGAGAAAAGCTAGGCTTTCAAGGGGTTGTGACAACTGATTGTATGGAAATGAAGGCTATATCTGATACGATTGGAACGGCACAAGGAGCGGTTGAAGCGATCAAAGCGGGTGTTGATTTAATCATGGTTTCACATCTTCCAAATCTTCAAAAGGACTCAATCGCAGCTATTGAGAAAGCGGTTGAAAATGGAGAGATTTCGATTGAACAAATTGACGCTGCATTAGAACGTGTTCTTAAGCTGAAAAGTCGATATTTATCTTGGGATGATATTGCTAACTCTCTGAATGAAGTAATAGTTCCAGAAGTTGTAGGTTGTGCCCGACATCAACAAATGGCTGAAAAAGCATTTAGGCATGGAATTACGATTGTGAAAAATGAGGGCATTCTACCTTTATCAACTGAATCAATCAAAAAGGTACTCGTTATGTACCCTACTAATTCGTATCTAACAGAAGTAGAGGATAAACGATATTCTAGTAATGCTTTGGGCATGGTGGTTAAAGAAGTGAATCCTGATGCAGTTATAGAATCCCTTCCTATTCATTTAACAGAAGAGCATTTAACAGATGTTATTGAAAAAGCTTTAGAATATGAAATAATAATAATAGGAACGTTAACTGCTTCAAATTCACCAGGGCACATTCGCTTAATAGAGAAGTTGACGGAACTAGGAAAGAAAATCATCGTGATTGCGATGAGAAGTCCTTATGATGTTTCCTATCTTCCAACACAAATTGATGCATATATTACAACGTATGAGTTTACAACTCCAGCTTTACGAATGGCAGTTAAAGCGATTTATGGGATAGAAAAGGTCACTGGAAAGCTACCAGTTACACTTAAAAAATAGAAAGACCTAAAGGATGTGAACAGCATGTCAACAACGACTGGGGGATTGGTTATCCTTTCTGAAATGCTTGATAAATTACCACTTTCAGAAAGGAAAATTGCCACATTTATTTTGGAGGACCCTAATACAGCTATTACATTAACAGCAAGTGAGCTTGGTGAGCGCAGTTCTACGAGTGGTGCTGCTGTTATTCGTTTATGTAAATCCTTAGGTTTAAAAGGTATACAAGAACTAAAGTTAAAAGTAGCAGGGGATTTACATAAAAAAGATGAAGAAGTCTACCGCGATATTAAACCTAATGAGTCTCAAGAAACTGTTATAGAAAAAATGACAAACAACAGTATCCAAACCCTCCGAAAAACAGTAGAAATATTAGATCGAAATGAGCTTTCAAAAGCTGTCGAAGCTGTGAAGAAAGCAAAAACCATTCACTTTTTCGGAGTAGGAGCTTCAAGTATTATTGCGCTTGATGCCCAACAAAAGTTTATGAGGATTAATAAACAAGCAACTGCTTTTACGGATATTCATATTGTTGCGATGTTAATTGCTAATATTGAGCCTGGGGATGTTGTTTTTGGTATTTCATTTTCTGGAGAAACGAATGAGGTTGCAAAAATCTTAGATTTAGCAAACAAAAAGGGTGCTAAAACCATTTCATTAACTAAATTCGGGTCATCACCTGTTTCTGACCGTGCACAAATTAAGCTTTATACTTCGGCTTCTAAAGAGGCAACATTTCGAAGTGGAGCCACTTCTTCAAGATTGGCTCAACTTCATATCATTGATATTTTGTTCATGTCTGTTGCTACACAAAACTATGATGAGATCATTCATCATCTAGATCAAACACGTGAAACGATCGAAATGCTTGGAAACAAGTTAGGAAAAAGGAATGAAGTGAGAGGTGAACAGGAATGATCGAATTCCTGTCTGCTATTCATTCAAAAGAGAAAAAACTGATTGTTGGATTGATGTCTGGTACTTCACTAGATGGGATAGATGCAGCCCTTGTAGAGATCGAGGGTCACGGTAAAAAAACGAAAGTCAATCTTCTAGAGTTTGAAACAGTCGCTTTTACTGAGAGTGAAAAGGGCGAAATATTGAAGTTATGTACTCCGGAAACATCTTCGGTCGATAAAATATGCCAGATGAATGTAGAGCTAGGGAAGAAGTTTTCGGATGCAGCATTGCATGTGATAGCAAAAGCAGGTAAGCAACCGAATGATATTGACTTAATTAGTTCACATGGACAAACGATTTATCACATGCCTCATGTTGGAGCGACTCTTCAAATTGGGGAACTTGCCGTTATTTCAACCAATACAGGGTGTGTAACAGTAGGAGACTTTCGTCCAAGTGACATGGCTGTAGGTGGGCAAGGAGCACCGCTTGTACCTTTTGTTGATTACTTACTTTTCCATGATCCTAGTAAAGGTAGAATTCTACTAAACATAGGTGGAATGAGTAATATAACTGTAATTCCTTCTACTGCAAAAGAAGATTATATACTCGCGTTTGATACAGGGCCAGGAAATGTATTGATAGATGCGATTGTGCAAATCTGCACTAATGGTAAAGAGACTTTTGACTTAGGGGGAAATTTTGCAAAAGCTGGAATGATTGATAGCCAGTGGCTTCAAAATTTAGTAGATTCAGATACGTTTGTTCATAAAACCCCTCCTAAAAGCACGGGTAGAGAATACTATACAACTGAAATGGCTCAAAATCTTATGTCTGAAGGAAGAGAAAGAGGACTGAGTTTTGAATCCATTATTGCGACTGTAACCCAATTTACAGTTGAAACAATTGCTCTTAATATCGAACAATGCATCCAAAATGGAGCGGATATTAGTGAAATTTTAGTCGGTGGAGGCGGTGTTCATAATACATTTATAATGGAACAGCTGCAAAAGCGATTAAAGCAAAATGTCTTATCGATGGAAGCTATTAATGTATCGAGTGATGCAAAAGAGGCTGTCGCATTTGCGATTTTGGGCAATGAGTTTATTCATGGAAATACTAATAATCTTCCTTCCGCAACCGGTGCAAAAAGAAAAACGATGATGGGGAAGTTAGTGTTACCCTAGATCACGACTAGGATGTGATGAAAATTAAGAAGATGTTACTGGGAATAACTCTACTCGTTATTCTCATATTTGTAATTATACAGTTTACTGACATGGTTCCTCTTAACGGAGAAACGCATAAAACAAATATACACACTATGAAACCAAGTAACGGCAATTGGGAAGATGTACTATCTCAAGAAATATCAGTGGATGATTTTATGAAGACTCTTTCGTTAGAGGAAAAAGTGGGTCAGCTTCTGATGCCAGATTTTCGTGAATGGGATGATCTACCTGTCACTAGTTTGAATGATGAAATAGCATCAGAAATTCAAAACAAACATATAGGTGGAGTGATTCTTTTTGCTGAGAATTTTAAAAATAAATCCCAGACTACTCACTTAATTACATCTATGCAAGAGCAGGCAGAAATTCCTTTAATGATAAGCGTTGACCAAGAGGGTGGGCTTGTAACACGCATTCCATTTATGCCATCGATGCCGGGGAATATGTCTTTAGGTGCCACGAATGATCCTGCATTAGCCAAAGAAGTTGGAATAGGTATTGGTTCGGAATTAAAGAGTTTAGGCATTCATGTTAATTTCGGTCCTGTATTGGATGTAAATAATAATCCTAACAACCCAGTTATCGGAGTTCGTGCTTTTGGGGATGACCCGAAAGCTGTTATCGAATTAGGTCATGCGTATATGGAAGGGTTACACGAAGCGGGTGTTCTTGCTGTAGGTAAACATTTTCCAGGACATGGTGATGTTTCACTAGATTCACATTTTGTGCTACCAGAGAGTAATAAAACGATAGATGATTTACAAAATCTTGAGCTTATCCCTTTCCAATCCCTTATTGAGAGTGGTATCCAAGGGATTATGACTGCACATATTGCCTTTCATCATATAGAACCTGAAACGGTAAAATCAAAAAAAGATGGACTTCCGATTGAACTTCCAGCAACACTTTCTCCGAAGATCATAACAGATATTCTCCGAAATGATCTCTCATTTCAAGGCTTAATTTTTACAGATGCAATGGATATGAAAGCAGTTGCCAATCACTTTGGGACGGCTGAAGCATCTATTCGTGCAATAGAAGCAGGTGTTGATATTGTCCTCATGCCAGAGAATTTACAGCATGCGTTTGACGGGATTATTGAGGCGGTAAAGGCAGGGCGTATAAAGGAGGAAAGAATTGATGAATCGGTTAAACGAATACTTCAAGTCAAGTCTTCTACACTGTTTCAAGAGTCTACTGAGTTCACTAAACGTAGTACGAAAGAAATCGTAGAGCTTGAACAAAGAGTTGCCGATGCAGCAATTACAATTGTTTCAGGTGATGAAATACTACCTCTTGATGAAACTTCCGAGGAAAAAATTGCTCTTGTGGCATTTGACCGACAAAGCTTAACAAGATTATCAAATGCGACGAAGAAATATCAATGGCGGAATGAACCCATTTTATTGTCTAAGTCTAAAAACTGGTCTGGGAAGCTAAGCAGTGAGCAATCAAAGTTAATTAAGGAAGCTGGGACAGTTATCGTTGCAACTAACACAGCAAATCAAGAAGATCTAGATCCAAACGGTTGGAAAATGGGGACGGTTCAATCAATCATTGACATTAGTAAACAATCAATCATCCTTTCCACACGCAATCCATATGATAGTCAAACTCTAAAGAATTATGATGCTTATCTAGCCCAATACGATACGGGAACTGCCTCATTTAATGCAACAGTAGATGTGTTATTTGGAAAGAAAGCAGCACAAGGTGTTTTACCTGTCCGCGTTAGCGAATAATTAGAATGGAGTTCATAGAATGGATGAGAAAATAAAGGTCTTTATTGAATCCAAAATCGATGATGGGCTTTTCCCGGGGGCAGTTGTCTATGTGAAAAAGGAAAATACTGTTTTGCTTCATGAAGCCTCTGGAAAAGCTTTTAATACGAAAGATATTAAGCGGGATATGACAAAAGATACATTATTTGATATTGCTTCATTAACAAAAGTGGTCATTACAACGATTATTTTAAAGCTAATCACAGAGAATAAGTTTTCATTAGATTCAACTGTTGGGGACCTTCTGCCCACTGTCTCTAATGGATCCATTGGTTCTATTTCTGTTCAACAGTTATTAACTCATAGTTCGGGATTACTAGATTGGTATCCCTTTTATACGAGTAATGAGGCCTTCTACAATCAATTAGAAAAAATTGTCTCAACAAATGATAAACAAAAAGGTGTACGGTATAGTGATATAAATTACATGTTAGCAGCTGAGATTATTAAGGAATCTACGAAACTTCCTATAGAAGAAGCTTTCAATCAATATATACGAAATCCATTGAAAGCTAGAACAATGAGCTATGGTCCGGTTCATTCTGATAACGTCGCTGCCACAGAGTTTGGAAATCGAATTGAACAAAGCATGTGTTATGTTCGAGATCTACTATTCTCAGGTTGGAGGGATATTAATCATCCCATATGTGGCCAAGTAAATGACGGCAATGCGTATTATTACTTTAAGGGTGTTTCTGGGCATGCGGGGCTTTTTGCTAGTGCAGAGGACTTGAGTAAAATTGGAGAAATTTATACTAATCTGGGACAGTTAGATGGCAAAGACTATATATCTACCACATTAATAAAACAAGCGATGACCAAGCAGGTAGGTACAAGAGGACTGGGATGGGAGATGTCTGATCTTTATCCTACTGGCTGTGGACATACCGGTTTTACAGGGACTTCGTTATGGATTGATCCGGTGAGAAGGCTTACTGTGGTGGTACTAACAAACAGACTTCACACTAGCGACAACCCACAAAATATCAACGAGTTTAGAAAGAAACTACATGAAATGATAGATGCGGCGGTCTAAATATCCCCCATGAATAAAGTAGTAAAAAAGCCTTGTGACTATTTCCATAAGGCTTTTTTATTTATGTGTTTTGGCTAGTTTAACTATTTTATCATTCTTCACGTAGTATGTATTGAAATATTAATTCAAATAATTTAATATATAATTAAAATATTATTTTAGTATGAATGTGAAGAGTTAGTATAATTTTTTATGTAGACACTATTCATAGAACGTGACTAATAGTAATTAATAAAGGTTGTGTGTAACTTGGCTTATGTTGACAATACTCCCCAATTATTAGTCGGTGGAACAATCGTCACCGAAACAGAAGTGATTCAATATGGATGGATTATGATTGAAAATGGGAAAATAGTAGAATTTGGGTCATCAGATTCACTTCCTTCAAACTTGTCCTCTTATCCTGTTACTACTGTTGATGAAAGTCACTATATTTTCCCTGGCTTTATTGATGTTCATATCCACGGGGCTGCTGGTGCTGATGTGATGGATGCAACGGAAAAAGCATTGAGTACAATGACACACGTGTTACCTAAGGAAGGAACAACAAGTTTTTTAGCCACAACTATTACACAAAGTGATGAAACTATTTCAAAGGCATTAACTACTGTTGCTTCCTTTATGAAGACAGACTATATAGGGGCCGAAGTACTCGGAGTTCATTTAGAAGGTCCATTTATTAATAAAAAGTATGCAGGAGCACAACCGTTTGATCAGATTGTGGCACCAAATATTGAGTTATTTGATAAGTGGAACAAGCTAGCAGAAGGTGCGATTAGGTTAGTTACACTTGCACCTGAAGAGGAGAATGGTCTTGAGTTTGTAAAGGCTTTAACTCAACAGGGAATCATTGCTTCTATTGGTCATTCTAATGCATCTCATTCACAGGTAAAGCTTGCTGTAGAACATGGATTAACTCATGCTACACATTTATATAATGCAATGGGTCCAATGCATCATCGTGATCCTGGAGTGGTGGGCGGTGTTTTATTAGAAGATAAGATTATGGCAGAAATTATTTTCGACCATGTACACTGTGTGAAAGAAATGGTGGAGCTTGCCTATAAGTTGAAAGGTAGCGATAAATTGCAGTTGATTACAGATGCTATGAGAGCAAAGTGCTTACGAGATGGGACCTATGACCTTGGTGGGCAAACTGTCACACTTAAAGGGAATGAAGCTCGGCTTGAGGATGAAACACTTGCTGGTAGTGTGTTAAAAATGAATGAAGCCGTTAAACATGCAAGTGGATTAGAAGGTTGTAACCTAGTAGATCTTGTTAAACTGTCGTCTATGAATGCAGCTAAAGAATTAAAGGTATTTGACCGTAAAGGGAGCATTGCTGTCGGGAAAGATGCGGATCTAGTTATTTTAGATAAAGCATTTAATGTAATCAGCACCTATTGTCGTGGTCATTTAATCTATAAGACATAAAGAGGTGAAGAAGTATGGAAACAATTGTTGTAAAAGATTATGATGAGATGGCAAAAAAAGGTGCCGAAATTCTTTATCATGAAATAAAGGATAATCCCAAACTAATACTGGGTCTGGCTACAGGTGGCACTCCAATTGGTGTTTATAACCATTTGAGAAAGCTTCACGAGGAAAAATCACTCGATCTAATGAACTTAACAACATTTAACCTTGATGAATATATTGGCATAGCTCCGGAGTCTGAAAATAGCTACCACTTTTATATGAATAAATTCTTTTTTCAACCAATGGGTATTTCAAAAGAACAAGCGTATCTTCCCAATGGGCTTGCAGAAGATATTGAAGAGGAATGTAAGCGATATGAAAAGCTTATTGTAGAACATGGAGGAATTGATATACAGGTATTAGGTGTTGGTAGTAATGGTCATATTGGTTTCAATGAACCACGAACTCCGTTTAATTGCAGAACACATGAAGTAAATCTTACAGATTCTACAATACAAGCAAATGCAAGGTTCTTTGATTCTGAAAAAGATGTGCCAAAAAAAGCCATA
Source organism: Cytobacillus suaedae (assembly GCA_014960805.1). Classification (GTDB taxonomy): domain Bacteria; phylum Bacillota; class Bacilli; order Bacillales; family Bacillaceae_L; genus Bacillus_BV; species Bacillus_BV suaedae. The sequence continues at coordinate 471,587 of CP063163.1, forward strand.
TCAATGGGTATTGAAACAATCATGGAGGCCAAGAAAATCATTTTATTTGCAAGTGGCCCAAAAAAAGCTAAAGCCATCAATCAATTGGTAGGAACGGATGAAATTACGGTTGATTGGCCAGTTACCATTTTAAAAACACATCCTAATGTGACAGTTGTGGTTGATGAGGCTGCATACAATACAGATTCAAATAATCAACAAGTAAACTTGGATAATTCAAAAACTATCTTTTGAAGACAGAGGTACCTCATAATGCTTTATAAAAAAGAGAGGAACCTCTCTTTTTTAGTTGAAATGGTCCTTTAATTTTTCTATGAAATACTCTTTCTTTTCCTCATATTGTTTTTTACGATGACCGTTCGCTCCTGATGGATGGGGAAAATCAAATAGAATCGTTTTGTTTTGAATCTTGCCCTCTTCTACTAAGTAACGTACAACTTCGGAAACGGCTTTACCTGCTGGAATGATTACAGCATCTTTCACTTCTCGTAACTCAGGTACTAATAGTCCATCAATCATTTGTAATAGTAAAGGGTGCTTCAACATTGAAGGATTGGAACCGGTATAATTTTTCTTATTGATAAACACGGGATACCTTAAAGTTGAAGAGGAGTGCAAAAGATGATTACTATCTTCATAGAGCTCGGCACAAGTAGTAATGTTAAGGTGTGTATTTAGTTCAATTCCGTCTAGCATTTCAATTAAATTCCTTCGAATTCCCTTTCCACCAAAACTTGCCTGCTTTTTAGCATTACGAAGCAGTGTCTCCTTATTCTCTACTCCGATATTTTTCCGTACATAGTTAAATGCTAGCTGCATTTGGGTCCACCCAGGAGTGATCCCTAACATTATCACTTTTGCTTCTTTATTTATGTATTCAAAGGGAGCCCAGTAAACCTCTAGTTTGTTGTCTTTAGAGTACAGGAATTGTTCTGTCATCAAGTCTTCTTTTAAGTAGGTTTCTTTTTTGGGTAACTGGAGAATGCTTTGTTCGTAGTTAGTAAAAAAGAACATTTTTATTTTTATTACCCCCTGAAATGTTTTTATAACTCATTATTCTATCTATCAGTGTATGATTTTTCAAATTTTGCACCTTTACTTACAGTGGTAGAAGAAGGTAGAGTGAGATATGATTATTGGTAAGAACGAAAATAAGCAAGAAAAAAGCAGTTAATCAGGAGATAGAAGGAAATGAGACATAATTATTTAGGTGAAACGATAGAAGTTGAAATTATATATAAAAACCGTAAATCAATTGGTGTTTCAATAGACGGTTATGGAAATGTAATAGTTCAAGCTCCTAAGAAGACACAAGATGAACAGGTGATTGAGCTTTTAGAAGCCAACTGGGAGTTGGTACTGAGTAAATCAAAAGAGATGAAGGGAAGATTGGATGGGCCACAGCAGAAGGTCTATGATCAGGGGGGAGATTTTCTGTATTTGGGGAATTCTTACCCGATTAAAATCTCTCTAGATAATAAGATTGAGAAAGAAAATGTGGTCTTTAGAGAAAACCAGTTAACTATATTTGTGAAGCAGCATGACGATGAAAAGATAAAGCAAGCTCTAAAGCGATTCTACTATCAGCAATGCAAAGCCTTAGTAGAAAAAAGCATCCAATCTCATCAGGGTCATTTTAAGATGAAACCACGTTCTGTCCGAATAACGGATAACCAAACAAACTGGGGGACGTGTGACTCGAATTTTCAATTAACATTTAACTGGAGGCTAGCGATGGCTCCACAAGAAGTAATCGACTACGTAGTCGTACACGAAATGTGCCACATGGTCCACCTCAACCACGACCGATCCTTCTGGCGCCTAGTTGGCAAAATCATGCCTGACTACAAAGAAAAAGAAAACTGGCTAGCCAGATCCAACTGGAAAATGACGGTTTAAGGGGATTTAATATAGATATGACGTGACGGCTGACACTATGGAATATGAAGAGCTTAATAGGTTGCATGAACGAAAAATAGACTTAGTCGAAGAGCTAGATAGTGTAATGGAATGGTGGTTAAGCTTAAACGAAGAAGCATAATTAAGATTTTATTCCGTAGTTCAGTTACGAACCAAAATTATCCAGTTCAACTTTTTATTCGTATTTTAAGAAAAAAGGGTTCCCTTTTATGTTCATTTCATTTATAATCACACTCATATACGAACGAATTATATAAACTATCCTTGTATAATAGTGGGAATATGGCCCACAAGTCTCTACCAAGTTACCGTAAATAACTTGACTACAAGTGATGTTCTTATTGGGTGTCTTTATAAGGGGGAAGTTTCTTTCGCTTTTCCATTTTAATGATTAGCCGAATGTATAGAAATCACTTGTTGTCTAGTGAATTCTACGCATTCGGCTTTTTTGTATTTGCTTAGAGTAAGCCGACTTTAGGAGGAAGTTCAAGATGGAAGAATTGAAGTCTAAAATTTTAGAAAAAGGGTCTGTCGTTGCTGATGGTGTTTTAAAAGTTGATTCGTTTTTAAATCACCAAATTGATACGAACCTTATGATAAATATTGGAAAAGAGTTTGCTGAAAGGTTTAAAGATTCAAATGTAACTAGAATCTTAACTCTAGAGTCGTCAGGCATTGCACCAAGCTTTATGGCAGCAAATGAACTAAATGTCCCACTAGTTTTTGCACGTAAAAGAAAGTCTCTAACAATGACGGATAACCTCTACACAAGCAGTGTTTATTCATTCACGAAGAAAGAAACAAATGAAATCGCTGTTTCTAAAAACTATTTAGAACAAGGGGAACGCATTCTAATCATTGATGACTTCTTAGCCAACGGGCAAGCTGCTCTAGGTCTAATCAATATCGTAGAACAAGCAGGAGCAGAAGTAGTCGGTGTTGGTATCGTCATAGAAAAATCCTTTCAAGAAGGCAGAGTCCAACTTGAACAAAAAGGATACCGAGTAGAATCACTTGCACGTATCCTATCCTTAGAGAATGGGACAGTTGAGTTTATTAATGACTAAAGAAATACCTCAAGATAGATAGGAGAAGATAACATGAATCAAACAGTCAACTATCCGTGGTATAAGAAAGAAGACACAGATGCTTTCTTTGCCCTATTTCAAAATAATCTAGCAAACTTTGTAATCATTGCAGTAACAATGCTAGGAATGGGATTCCCAGCTAGTATCGTCTTTGGAAAAGTAATTCCTGGTGCGGCCGTAGCCGTAATGGTTGGGAATTTATACTATGCATACATGGCAAATCGTCTTGCGAAAAAAGAAGGACGAACAGATGTAACCGCCCTTTCCTATGGAATTAGTACCCCTGTTATGTTTGTATTTTTATTTGGAGTTCTTGCACCAGCAAAAGCATTAACAAATGACCCTGAATTAGCATGGAAAATTGCTGTTGGCGCAGCATTTTTAAGTGGTCTAATAGAAGCAATAGTTAGTGTGACAGGCAATTGGATTCGTAATCAAATCCCTAGAGCAGCTATGCTTGGGGCCCTTGCCGGTGTAGCACTTACTTTTATAGCTGGTGAAATGCTGTTTAACACATTTTCAATTCCTGTTGTAGGTCTTGTAACTTTAGTGATCATTATCGTTGGTATCGTTGGGAAAGTAGCGATGCCATTCAAAATCCCAACTTCATTATTTGCCGTTCTAATCGGTACAATTTTAGCATTCACACTTGGCTATCAATCTCCTGCTAAATTTGTTGAAGGTTTAGCAAACGTTGGTTTTTATCCAATATTACCAAGCTTAGCAGCCTTTGATGGTATGACATTGTTATTTGGTAGCTTAATTGGATTACTTGCTGTTATTTTACCAATCACGCTTTACAATGCGATTGAAACGATGAACAATGTTGATGCCATGGCAGCAGCGGGTGATTCGTATGATGTAAGAGAGTGTCAAGCAGTTGACGGCGTTGGTACAATGCTTGGGGCTGTGTTCGGTGGATTATTCCCGACAACTGTATACATTGCGACTGTAGGTTCTAAGAAGATGGGAGCTGGACGTGGATACAGTATTCTGAATGCTATCGTATTTGGAATTGCTGCAATGACGGGTGTGATAGCTGCCTTAGCTGCGCTAATCCCACTAGCGGCAGTGGCGCCAATCTTAGTCTTTGTTGGTATTTCAATGGTTGGATCTGCGTTCCAGTCAAATGAAACAAAGTATTTCCCAGCTGTAGCAATTGCGATGTTACCTTATTTTGCAAACTATGTCATGACTCGTTTCAATAAGTCTGCTGGTGAAGTTGTATCGGGAATCTCAGAGGGAATTGTGCCTCTAGGACAAGGGGCCATGTTTACCGCAATTATTTTAGGGGCTATTACTGTTTATATTATTGATAGACAATATGTAAGAGCGAGTATTTTCTCACTAGTCGGAGCAGGTCTTTCCTACGTAGGGTTAATGCATGCGCCTAAACTGGCACTAAACGCTGCTCCTCAATTTTCATTAGCGTATGTTTTAGTAGCTGTCTTCCTAGTGTATTGTGCTTATCAACTTGCGAGCAGCACAGTGAAAGAAAAAGAAATAACAAGTGTTGGTCAAAAAGTAGCTTCATAAATCATATAACTTACTAAAGAACAGGAAATCTTCATTGGTTTCCTGTTTTTTAAGTTAGTGAGAGCTATAAACCACGATATGTATATATTAAAAGAATCATTGAAAGTGCTTGGAAGTGGCATTCCACTCACCCTAACGGCTATGATAAATAAAGAACTGCTGTTAGACATATCTGCATAGTGCTTCATAAAGAGTAAGATAATACTAAAGATTAATGTCATAAGAGATAAGGGAGATACGATGTCAAAAGATGCGAAAGAAGCAGGTTGGAATATAGATAACAGTTATGCTCGTTTGCCAAACTCATTTTATAGTAGTCAAAATCCAACTCCTGTTAAATCACCACGGTTAGTCATTCTAAATTCTTCATTAGCTGAAACGCTAGGTTTTAATGCTGAAGTTCTAGAAAGTGATCATGTAGTGGAAGTCTTTGCTGGTAACACGATCCCTGAAGGGGCTTCGCCATTAGCTCAGGCTTATGCTGGTCACCAATTTGGGCATTTTAATATGCTTGGAGATGGCAGGGCTATTTTGCTTGGTGAACAAATCACGCCAAAGGGAGAGCGATTCGATATTCAGCTCAAAGGTTCTGGTAGAACACCGTACTCTCGTGGAGGAGATGGTCGAGCTGCATTAGGTCCAATGCTACGGGAATACATTATAAGTGAAGCAATGCATGCGCTAGGAATCCCAACTACAAGAAGCCTATCAGTGGTAACAACAGGAGAAGCGGTAATTAGGGAAACCAATCTACCTGGAGCTATACTCACACGTGTTGCGTCTAGTCATATCCGTGTAGGTACGTTTCAGTATGTGGCTACATGGGGTTCAGAAGAGGATATCAAGGAATTAGCTGACTATACAATTAAGCGCCATTATCCTGAAATCGAAGGGAAAGACAGTCAATACTTATTATTACTCCAGGAAGTCATCAAGCGTCAGGCGGCATTAATTGCAAAATGGCAACTAGTTGGCTTCATCCATGGGGTAATGAATACAGACAACATGGCGATTAGTGGAGAAACGATTGACTATGGACCTTGTGCGTTTATGGATACATATGATCCGGAGACGGTATTTAGTTCAATTGATAGGGAAGGTCGTTATGCTTATGGCAATCAACCCTTTATTGGAGGTTGGAATTTAGCTCGGTTTGCTGAATCCTTGCTGCCGCTTTTACATGATAATCAAGAACAGGCTGTAGAAATTGCTCAGGAAGCCATTTCTGGATTTTCAGGCTTTTTCCGTCAATATTGGCTAACAGGGATGAGAGCAAAATTAGGATTGCTTAGTGAAGAAGAACAGGATGAGGCCTTAATTCAAGAGCTACTGACAGTTATGCAAAAAAATAAGGCTGACTTTACAAATACATTCCGTTTACTATCACTTGGAAAGCATGAGGAGCTAGACTTCCATGGAGCCGATGAATTTGCTAGCTGGTATAAGTCATGGCAGGAAAGACTTGATAGGCAGCAAGAATCAAAGGAAGCATCACTAGAATTAATGCAGAAAAGTAATCCTGCTGTCATTCCGCGTAATCATAAGGTTGAAGAGGCGTTAGAAGCAGCTACGCATAATGACTACAGTGTGATGGAGCGTTTGCTAAAAGTTCTTTCAGATCCTTACGTCGATTCTTCGGAACAGGTTGAATATTGCACACTTCCGGATCCATCAGGTCGCCCATACCGTACTTTTTGTGGTACCTAATAAGAAGAAATCAGATAATGCGCCTAAAGGTAGCATTATCTTTTTTTCCCTTTATTTGAACCCTATTAGAGACAAAAGCCCTTTTCTTTCGTACAAGGTGAATGAACCAAGACAAATGCATACGATGATGTAAGCCTATATGTAAAGGAGTGCATCACATGTATCCAAATCATGATCAGTTATATTACGGTTATGGGCATGAATCATATAACTATGTATATCCGCCGTATCAATCAAATGAACTTATGTATGATGACAGATTCTTTAATCCATTTCAACCAGGAGGGCCAATGGGTCCACCATCAGGACCTCCGTCAGCACCACCTTCTGGAGGCCCGCCATTTCAAACTCCAGGCCAAAGCCCAGCCGGTGGTCCACCACTAGGACCACCACCAGCTGCTACACCGACGCAAACTCAACAAGCAGGTGTATTTGCGGTAGATCCAGGTTCAATTAGAGGTTGCCTATTCCGGTATACTTACATTTGGCTATCAAATCGTCAACAGTTCTGGTTTTATCCAACCTTTGTCGGTAGAAGATCCGTGTCAGGTTGGCGCTGGACAGGATTTATGTGGGTTTATTATGGAGTCGACTTACGAAGAGTTCAGTCGTTCACATGTTTATAGTAAAGATAAAAACGGTGTAAGACACAATTAGAGTGTCTTACACCGTTTTCTAGTTATATCGTCCATTGATCATGAACAATGGCTACAAGATAAAATACACCATTGTCATCCTCTTGAAACACAAGATTTAAACTTCCCCAATCCATTCCAGAGTTTTCCCCAGTACCTTCTACATGAAACTCCACTACAGTTGCTTTAGGGAAGACTTCCATTATATTATTAATCGCATTTCCGCGTTGTTGCACCTCGCCGATAATCGGATCAACAGTAAGGTAATCATGAGTATATATAAATTTTTCATAATACTCACTAGGTGTTAATCCAATCGGTTCACCACTGCCGTCATGAAGTCCCCATTCATATTTTTCCTGATTTTCAAAAAAACTTTCCACTTCAGATACGTTAAGCTTTATAGCGTCTTCCGGATAAACATAAACATATGGTGAAAAAAGGAGCCCGTGCTCAGGATGTACGTATGTTGAGAGTTCCTTCATATCTTTATTTTTTAAAAGCTGTAAGATGGTTTGAGCAGTTTCTGAAACAGAGACAGGTGGATTTTCAGTATCATCGTTTCCGTTACTGTCTTCAGATGAATCATCAGTATCATCTTTTCCATTACTGTCTTCAGATGAATCATCAGTACCATCATTTCCATTACTATTTTCAGTTGGTGGCGTCTTATCAACTTGTTCCTTCGTTTCGTCGGCAGGATTTGCAGGAGGCTCTGAAACGGTGTCAGATTTTCCTACACACCCCGTCACACTAAGGGAAAAGATAATACTAAGCAATATAATTAATACTTTTTTCATGCGAACACTTCCTTGTCTTGTTGTAGGAGAGGTTACTTAATCTCTACCTTATTAGACGTTAAAGAAATGTTAGAGTTACATCATAAGACAATTTGGGTGAGGAGTGATTTGCTTTGCAGTAAAATTTCTGAGGTGAATCAGAGGAAACAACCTATTTCTGATTAAATAGGTTTTAATTCCTCTTCAAAATAGAACGTATTAGGGTGTTCCTTAAGGGTATACGAGTACCTTTTCATATTAGCAACAAAACTGCAATTGGTAATGGTAACAGTTTCACCAGTTGCAATTAACAATACCTTTTCATCTACATTAAACTTCTTTTTACTTTTCATATATTACCGCCCTTTTCTACAAAGATAATTCTATTATCTCATACTATGTACATTTTTAATATTATTCCTTATCATTTCTTATTATTCACTAACATATATATGTATATTGAGAAATTTAAAAAGCAACAAGAGTAGAAAGATTTTGCTCATGGTGGTAGTTATTGGAAGAGTAGGGTATACTAGTAAGAAGGGATATACCCTTGGTCTTCTGGTGCTTATTCTCAGGTAGCAGTAGGCAAGAGACCAATCCAGGAAGGATGTTAACCAATTTGACAACAAATATGGTATACCAAGTTCACGTAGGAGATGGATTCAAGAAAAAAAGAATGAAAAGAACAAATTCTTTTTTTAAAACCCCCGGGGAAGCGATTTCAGAAGCACTTGCCTTTAAAGAGAAAATGGATGTAACGTACCAGAATGAAATTATTTGGGATTACACTAGCAAAGTTAAAGGCACAGTTGAAAAAATGAAAATTTTAAAAGGCTACCTAAAAGGTGATAAAAAGACAGATCCTTTTTATCTTCAGATTACTTCTGTAGAACTTCTAGACGAATACAATGTAGTGACACCTAGAAAGCCAAAGAAGATTACGACAAAGGATAAGAAAGTCGTTACCCAGGCTACTAAGTTGTTTGTTTAAATAGATTGATTAAAAAATCAGGTGCCCTCTAGGGAAACCTGATTTTTTTAGTATAAATTACTCTTCTTCTTCTTTTTTGTTAAACCAAAGAGGATCCATTTCATCTACATCACCGTTGTAGTTAATCAGAACTTCTTCGCCTGCTTTAATATCCTTGTAAGCATAATAGCGAAATGTGTGATCTTCAAATTTAATCTCATAGTTAGCATTTGGCTCATAAGAGTGATTAAAAAGCATTCCGTATCCAAGGACGATCGCAGAATGGTTGATTCCATATTCATATACATAATCTGCAAGAACGGTATGTTCAATCAGAATGTGTTGTTCATTTGGATAGGGAATAACAGGTGCTACGTGAATTAATTCACCCTTTTTGAAATCACGTGTTGCAAAGACACCTCTATTGAATTCTCCATCAGTCAGTGGAGATGTTTTAATTTCTAGCATATTTGTCACCAGCCAATTCAAAATTTCTATGTACATTATAATTGTACCACAAATGTAGCAATGTTATTTTTTTCACAAAAGAAAAAAACGCTCTGCAACCTGCAAAGCGCACTTGGTATTTAAGCATACACGCTGGATTCTCCCAGAATTTCTTGGCAGGACCCAATTCGTGTGATTTGTCCTTCATCCATCACTACAATTCGGTCTGCTAATGCAGCTGCATCAGATTGGTCATGAGTGACGAAGATCGAGGTGATGTTGGCTTTTTTTATAATTGAGCGTAAGTCTTCACGGATTTGTAGTTGTAAATCCCTATCAAGATTACTAAAAGGCTCATCAAACATAATGAGGGATGGGTTAGGAGCGAGTGCACGTGCCAGTGCTACACGCTGCTGTTGACCACCGCTAAGCTCATAGGGATATCTTTTTTCATACTCGACGAGGTCTACTAACTGAAGCACTTCATCTAAACGTTGCTGCTTTTGCTTTCTGCTCATTTTTCGCAGCCCAAACTTTACATTATCAGCCACAGTTAGGTGTGGGAATAGGGCATAGTCTTGAAAAACCAAGCCAATTCCTCGTTTTTCAGGCTGAACAAAACAGGTTTCACTTACAAGTGTTTTATCACCAACGATGAGTGAACCACTACTTGGTACTTCAAGCCCTGCAATAATCCGAAGAATTGTACTTTTTCCACTTCCACTTTTTCCAAGGATAGACACAAGCTCTCCTTTTTTTATAGAAAGACTTATATTCTGCAATGTTAATTTATCCGCATTCCGATATCGGAAGTTAATATCACTTAGTTGAATAAACATTATCTAGCCTCCTTTTCAAAGATTCGGTGGAAAAACACAATGGATAGACTACTAACTAAGATAATCAATAGGGAAGCAAGTGCAGCTTCCTGAATCATTTCATCGTTTGCATATTGAAAAGCTTTCGTTGCAAGGGTATAAAAGTTAAAGGGTTGTAACAATAGTGTTAAAGGTAATTCTTTTAAAATGTCGATAAATACTAGTAAAAATCCACCCAACACAGCACCCTTGATCATTCTAAGATCAACCTTGAAAAAGGACCGAGTGATGTTGTTCCCTAGCATTCTTGATGCCTCTGTGAAGGAGGTCCCGACTTTATCAAAACCAGCCTCGATCGAATTGAAGCCAATCGCCAAAAATCGAATCACATAGGCAAATAACAGCATAGCGATACTTAGACTAAGTAGGAGAGTAGGTTTTAATCCGAGCCATTCGTAAAATCCAAAAAGATTTTTATCTAATGCAATGAACACTGTTAAAACCCCAATTGCAATTATTGTCCCTGGTAGTGAATAGCCAAGTACAGTTAGCCTTGAAATCACCTTTGCTACGGGGCCTTGAGAAAGCCTACTAAAGTTTGCAATTACTAATGCGACAATAATAATAATCGAAGAAGATATAAATGCAACAGACACTGAGTTCCAGACAAGTAGCAAGAAGTCAGCACTAACTATTCTTTCATAAGTCATAAACAACCAATAGATAAGTTGAGCCAATGGGATTAAAAAACCAATGGTGAAAATGGTAAATGCATAACCGAATAAAACCCAACCTCTCCACTTCGGCAACACATATGGTTGAATAGGCCGTATTTTTGTCGTTGTAAAATGGTAATTTTTTCGACCTCTCATCATCTTTTCGAACACTAATACGAGAACGACAATGGTCATTAAGACTCCGGCCAGTTTAATAGCAGAGTCAAGGTCACCCATGCCAAACCACGCCTGGAAAATGGCTGTACTGAAGGTCTGTACACCGAAATACTTTACAACTCCATAATCGTTTAAAACTTCTAAAATTACTAAGCTAACCCCACCGATAATAGCTGTTCTCGACAATGGTAAGACAACCCGGAAAAATACCCCGAAAGAGTTGCTTCCTAGTAATCTTGCATTTTCAATCAGTGAAGCGGACTGATTTTCCAAGAAAGCTTTCGTGATAATGTATACATAAGGAAAGAGAAATATAGTGAAGATGAAAATGGTGCCATGCATCGTCATAATATCAAAATACTTCTGATCAAGTTTTAAACCAAATGAATTTCGAAGGGTTGATTGAATCACCCCCGTATAATTCAACAAACCATTGTAAGTATATGCTCCGATATAGGGAGGGATGGCTAATGGTAAAATTAACCCCCACTTAAAAAACCTTTTAAATGGAAAATCGTAAACAGAGACAATCCAAGCTAAGCTAACTCCAATCAAAACAGAAAGGATGCCAGTAAAGACAATAAGAATAAGGGTGTTTTGGATATAATCAGCTAAAAGAAATTCTTGAATATGATACCAGTTTTCGTTTGGTTTAGTAAAAAGTTTTAAACCTATAGTTAAAGTAGGTAAAAGTAGAATGGCGGCAAATAGTAGGCTTAAAACTGCCCAGTTATTATAATGAATTTTAAAATTACGTATCAGCAGCTTCAAGGTTGGCACATCCTTTTGAAAAATGTAAATCTATTATTATAGTAGAAAAGACTAATTGCCGTATCATAGTTAAATGATACGGCATTAGTAGTTGGTTTATACGTTATTTCCAGCCAGCTTCATTATAAAGCTTAACTGCATCAGCATTCTTTTCACCAAGGATAGTCATGTTAATATCTTGAGTTTTGAATTCGCCCCAAGATTTTAATGTTTCAGAAGCTTCAACAGCAGGATTAGCAGGATACTCATTGTTTCCTTCTGCAAATTGACCTTGTGCTTCTTGGCTTGTCATAAATTCAATGAACTTAATAGCGTTTTCACTGTTTTTAGCATGTTTTAATAAACCAATACCACTTACGTTTACATGTGTTCCATTTGTATCTTGGTTAGGGAAGAATACTCCTACTTGCTCAGCAACTTTAACATCTTCTGGGTTTGTAGAGTTTATTAATCTACCAACATAGTACGTATTTGAAATAGCGATATCACCTTCGCCAGCAACTACTGCTTTAATTTGGTCAGTGTCTCCACCTTTAGGCTCACGAGCCATGTTTGCTACAATTCCTGTAGCCCATTCTTTTGCCATTTCTTCTCCATTTAATTCAAGGAAAGAAGCTAATAATGATTGGTTGTAGATATTTTCAGAAGAACGGATTAAGATTTTTCCTTGCCATTTAGCATCTGTTAAAGCTTCATAAGTTGATAGATCACTAGGGTTTACACGGTCCTTAGCATAAACGATTACACGTGCACGTTGTGTTAAAGCTACCCATTGGTTATCCGCATCGCGAAGCTTTTCAGGGATATTACCGTTAACCGTGTCGCTCACGATTGGTTGGAATAAACCTTGTTCTTTTGCTCTGTGAAGATTTCCAGCGTCAACTGTAATGAATACATCTCCTTCAGTTGCTTCACCTTCACGTGATAGACGTTCCATTAATTCATCGCCTTCACCTTTGATTACATTTACTTTAATACCAGTTTCTTCAGTGAATGCTGCATAAATTGCATCATCCGTGTCATAGTGACGTGCTGTATATAAATTTACTACACCTGGATCTTCTTTCTTTTCTTCAGTTGCAGCAGTGTTTTCCTTTGTTTCTGTTTGTACTTTTTCTTCTTCTTTCTTTGCTGTTTCCTCTGAGCTTGAGCAACCTGCCATCAAACTAATCAGCAGAATAAGAGCGAAAGCCCAAAATAGTGTTGTCTTTTTCATTATGTATACACCCCTACTTTTTTATTATTTGATAATGAATCTCAATATCACAATACTCATATTAAATGATAACGATTATCAAAGTCAATAACTAAATGTAAACTTTTTTATTTTTTTTAGTAACAATGATTTTGGGTAGAGGATACAAGGGTATGAAACAGAATTGATACAAAAGGTAAAGAATGGTTTGGGGGAGAGATATGTGATAAAAGCGGTACTCTTTGACTTAGATGGAACGTTGTTGGATCGAGATGCATCTGTAAAAAAGTTTATAGATGGACAATATGACCGTTTGATAGATCATGTTGGACATATAGCTAAGGATGATTATATTTCTAGATTTATCGAATTGGATGCAAGAGGGTACGTTTGGAAGGATAAAGTCTATCAGCAGATGGTTGAAGAATGTAACATCACAAACCTGGAGTGGACTGATTTATTAAAGGATTATATAGAACAATTTAAGTTTCATTGTGTGCCCTTCCCGAATCTTTTAAGAATGTTAGATAGTTTAAAAGAAAAATCTCTTAAGTTAGGTATCATCACAAATGGTAGAGGACAATTTCAGTTAGATAATATAAAGGCACTTGGCATTGAAGATTACTTTGATACGATTCTTGTGTCTGAATGGGAGGGTATGAAAAAGCCTAACGTGGAGATATTTAGAAAAGCTTTGCGAAATTTAGAAGTTGATGCTAGTCAGGCTATGTTTATTGGAGACCATCCGGATAATGATGTAAAAGCATCTATGGCTGCCGGTTTGGTTGGTGTTTGGAAAAGAGATAAACAATGGGAAGAAGTTGAAGCAGATTTTGTCGTTGAGGACCTTATGGAAGTGATAGATATTTTAAGGTAGTTTCTGAATATTTCTCGTTTTTTGACTATAGGGTTTAATTGTATCCAGTTTTCATTTATACTTAAAATAGTTTCGTTACTCGAAATAGTTTTATAATAAGAGAGGGGAATTTTGATGCCAGAAATAATGAGAAAAACACTAATTCGTTCAGAAGTGCCAGTAGAACAAACATGGGACTTGAGTGATTTGTTTGAAACAGAGGATGCCTGGGAAGCTGAATTACTTGCTATTCAAAATGAAATCTCAACTGTAACTCAATATAAAGGTCGTCTTGCAGAAAATGCTAAGACATTATTAGATTGTTTAAAAGCAAAAGATGAATTAAGTGAACGTGCAACCCGCGTAATGACGTTTGCTTATCTTCGTCAATCAGAAGATGGGACGAATCCTGATAACCAAGCAAACTCAGCACGTGTTGGGTCTGTGCTATCAATGATTAGTGCAAGTACTTCATTTATTGATTCTGAAATTCTTGAACTTGATGAAGAAACAATCGAAGCATACATAAAGGAAGAGCAGGGGTTAGCGGACTACAGTAAAACACTAAGTGATCTACTAGAAACAAAACCACACCGTCTTTCTCCTGATGCTGAGGAAATCTTAGCAGCTTTTGGAGAGGTTCATGATGCACCTTACATGATCTATGAAAGAAGCAAAACATCTGATATGAAGTTTTCATCTTTTACAACTAGTGATGGAGTGGAGCATCCTTTAACATTTAACTCATTCCCTAGCTATGAAGGTTCACCGGATACGGAGCTACGTAGAAAGGCATATGAGGCGTTTACAAATACACTCAAGCAATATCAACATACGTATGCTGCGACTTATGCTACTGAAGTGAAAAAACAAGTGATTGAAGCTAAATTACGAAACTACGAATCTGTTACTGACATGCTTTTACATGATCAACAGGTGACAAAGGAAATGTATCATAATCAATTAGATACGATTCAATCAGAATTGGCACCGCACATGCGTCGTTATGCAAAACTGAAGCAACGTGTATTAGGTCTTGATAAAATGTATTACAGTGATTTAAAAGCTCCACTTGATCCCGAATTTGAGCCTAATATTTCCTATGAAGAATCTTCAAAGGTTATTCTTGAGTCATTAAAAGTAATGGGTCCTGAATATATGGAGTTCATGGAACAAGGAATCAATAACCGTTGGTGCGACCTTGCGGATAATGTAGGGAAAAGATCAGGTGCATTCTGCTCAAGTCCATATGGTGTTCATCCATATATTTTAATGACATGGAACGATTCAATGCGAAATACATTTACATTGGCTCATGAATTAGGGCATGCGGGGCATTTTGCAATGGCAGGTCGCTATCAAACAATCTCGAACACTAGACCGTCAAGGTACTTTATTGAGGCTCCATCAACGATGAATGAAATGCTATTGAGTCAGCATATTTTATCTCAGCCAAATGATGAGCGTATGCGTAGATGGGTTATTCTTCAATCACTAGGTACGTATTACCACAACTTTGTTACGCATGTACTTGAAGGAGAACTGCAACGCCGCGTATATGATTTAGCGGAACAAGGTAAGCCAATTACGGCTAAATTGTTAAACGAGCAAAAATTGGAGCTTCTTTCAAACTTCTGGGGAGATGCAGTTGAAATGGATGAAGGAGCAGGCTTAACGTGGATGCGTCAACCTCACTACTATATGGGGTTATATCCTTATACGTACTCTGCAGGACTAACTGCTTCTACTGCCGCAGCACAAATGATACAAGAGGAAGGTCAACCAGCTGTCGACCGTTGGTTATCCGTGCTAAAAGCAGGAGGTACACTGAAGCCACTTGACCTAATGAAACAAGCAGGTGTAGATATGTCTACCCCAGAGCCAATCAAAAAAGCAGTATCTTATGTAGGCTCACTCATCGACGAACTCGAAAAAAGCTACTAAAATATGTCCTTTGGGGCCTGTCCTTTGGGGCCTGACCCCCGGCGCGTTAAAGTGTTAACGTGCTGGGGGTCAGGTTTTTTATTGTTTTGGAGGGCGGAAACCAGCTTTAATAGCCTCCTCCTCGGTGCAGAACATGACCTCGGGCTTTGTTTTCTCATACCATGGCGAGTCAGGGGTATGATAAATTTTTTCTGATGAGGAATTAATATTTCCTTTGATGTTGCAATCGGATGAAACAGAATCTGTATTTGTATTGGACTCATCTACTTCTGAATTAAATCCATCTTCTCGTACATAGTCCTCTATCTCCCAAATTCCTTTACCTTCTTTTTGAGCTTCTTTTTGCAAGGCAGTAAATTGATCAATATATCGGGTATTTGGCGGATACACGTAGGCTACTCTAGCAAGTCCTTCTTTTAGTAGTTCCTCTTGTAGCATCTTTCCATCAACATACACATAGGCTAATAGCCTTCCATACTTATCTCTATTGGCTCCAATATCAAACTCTAGTTCGATGGTATTTGCCTGGTGGATTAACTGACTTGTAAATTCTTTTGCTTCTTGTCCAAAGGGTTGCTTTCCTAAACGAGGATGTGACGTTTCTGGTGTATCAATTAAAAGAAATCGAACACTTTCTTCCTGCCCGTTATAGAATACGGAAACAGTATCCCCGTCAATTCCACGATCTAACTCAACTTCAATTTTTGCAAAAGAAGAGCCTGTACTTTGATCTTCATGAGATACATTTTCGGTATCGGGAGTATTTATATTGGCGCATCCATATAGAACAATAGTTAATACAAAAACAAAGCTAAATGATAGATATTTCCTCATGTTTTCAATTCCTTTTGTGGATCTTTTGAGTCTATTTTAAGTCATTATTTTAGCAGATTTTAAGTGATAAAACATTATCACTATGTATAACGTAACAAAAGTGAATGCGAATTAGTCCACTAACGCATTACCGCGCCGGGGGTCAGGCCCCAAAATGTGCAAAATGCGTCAAGATTTTTAATAGAATTTTTATAATAAATTTTCAAAAAAATCGGTATATAAAGTTTTCTATTGGGTGATTATAAAACTAATTTAATGGAAGGAGGTTATGTGATGGAAGCAGATATGACGGTTGATGAAGTGATGACTGGTATTCAAAGGCTCATGAAACTTGAGGAAAATATGAACAAGAAGAAAGTTAAAAAGTCTCATCCTCAGTTAATGAAGAATGCCCTTTATTATTTTTCTGATTGGGAAAGTGCAATTAAAAAAAGTATTTCGTAGAAGGTTACATAGTTTGAAGGCATCTTAGAAATCTTTACAAACTAACTATGATTACACAAGATATCGGTTAATTCTTGTGGGGAGAGTTTGCTGTAGGAAGTAGAGTTCTTAATGGTAGGTTTCTAAAGTATTTCTGATTAATGGAATAAAGAATCCTCCCATTGGGCCTGAGGAAATCTTTGTTTTCGTATTCTTGGTAGTTGGGCAAGAAAGCACTAAAGCTCTCGCCGAGTTTTAGACGAGAGCTCTAGTTTACTAATGGTTTATTTAAGTAATAGTTTAATCTTTTTAAGCCCATTTTTTACATTTGGATACCTTAACGGGATATCGAACTTAGTCGTCTGTTTTAGGACGCTTTTTTTGTGTGAAAAAGTATCAAAACTTCCTTTACCATGATAGGCACCCGTTCCGCTTGGACCAACACCACCAAATGGGAGATAAGGGTTTGCGATATGGTAGATTGTGTCATTAATACACCCTCCACCAAATGAAACACTGCTCAGTACTTCCTGTTGAACATTTTCACTTTCTGAAAAAATATAGAGGGCCAGTGGCTTAGGATGGTTATGAATGCCTTCGATGACTTCTGTTAAATGACTATACTCTAAGATTGGTAGGATTGGGCCAAAGATTTCATCCTGCATAACAGGATCTTCCCATGAAATATTGGTTAGTAAAGTTGGTTCAATTAGCAACTTTTTAGTGTCGACCTTTCCTCCAAGGAGGGTCTCACCATTTGAGAGAAAGGATGAAAGTCTTTTAAAATGATTTTCACTAACGATGCGCGTGTAATTTTCATTATTAAGCGAATTTTCACCATATAACTCTTTAATCGAATCTTTAAAATATGTGAGGAATTCATCTCTACTATCTTTATGAAGATATAAATAATCAGGAGCAATGCAGGTTTGGCCAGCATTTGTAAACTTACCCCATGCTACTCTCTTTGCAGCTATTTTAAGGTTGGCATCCTTATGGATGATACAAGGACTTTTTCCTCCTAGCTCTAAGGTAATTGGAGTAAGGTTTTTAGAGGCTGCCTCCATAATAATTTTTCCTACTGGAACACTACCGGTAAAAAAGATATAATCTGATTTCTCTTTTAACAGGGCTTGGCTCGTTTCGATTCCACCTAGTGCTACAGTGACAAACTCTTCTGGGAAGGTATCCTTAATTAATTGAGCTACAACTTCAGAGGTTTTTGGTGTGAATTCTGAAGGCTTTAAGATGGCACAATTCCCAGCAGCAATTGCTCCAATTAAAGGAGAAATTGATAATTGAAAAGGATAATTCCAGGGTGCAATAATAAGGGCCACTCCATAGGGTTCGGAATAAATATAACTAGTTGAACCTATATGAGTCATAGGTGTTTTTGCTTTTTCAGGCTTAGCCCATGGACGTAAGTTACTCAGTATGAAGCTGATTTCCTTAAGGACAAATCCTATTTCTGTTGAATATGCATCAAACTCCGACTTGTTCAAATCTGCTTTAAGTGAATCGATAAGTTGTTTTTCATTTTTTTGAACAGCGGCTTTTAAATCTTCTAAAGCCTTCATTCGAAAGTCGATTTCTTTTGTCTTATTAGTACGGAAAAACGCTCTTTGTTTATTATATATTTCACTATAGTCAGTCATAGTAGATTCTCCTTTAGTTTGAAGAGGTATCTATTCTTTAATAAGGTCATAAAGGTAGTATAAATCTTTCTTATCTAAAATCCTAGGAACAGGATATAGAGGGTTGGCTTCTTTAAAAGCTCGGTCAACCATAACTGGTATATCCAGGTCAACGATGCCGCTGACTTTAGTTGGTATATTCATTTGTTGGTTTAGGGATTTTATGGCTTCAATAAACTTTTTAGACTTCTGCTCAGTTGTGTCGGTTGCTTCACTTATGCCTACGTGGTCAGCTAGCTCGGATAAAGGTTTATGAACAACTGAACCATAGTATTCAAGAACGTATGGCAATACGATGGCATTGGCTAATCCATGCGGAATCGAATAAAACCCTCCAAGGGTATGGGCGATGGCATGCACATAGCCGACAAATGCACGGGTAAACGCGGCACCTGCTAAGTAGGCGGCTTTTTGCATATTTGTGCGTGCAGATAGGTTTGAACCGTTAGAGTATGCTTCCAGTAGATTTTCAAAAATCAGTTTAGTAGCTTCAAGACTATATTGTCTAGTCTCTGTCGTATTGCTTTTACCGATATAAGCCTCAACTGCATGTGTAAGCGCATCTATTCCTGTGGTCGATGTAATATGTGTTGGAAGGTTAACCGTTAGTAAAGGATCTAGTACAGCATAGTGTGGCATTAAGGCCATATCAATTATCGCATATTTTTCATGGGTTTTACTATTAGAAATGATAGCTGCCACAGTTGCTTCACTACCGGTTCCAGCTGTAGTTGGGATTGCGAAAAGTGGAGGAATGCTTTTTCGAACCTTTAGTTCCCCTTTTAATTGGGGGATGGTTTTATTCGGTCTGGCTATGCGTGCACCTACACCTTTAGCACAGTCCATCGGAGAACCTCCTCCAAAGGCAACGATAGCCTCACAGTTGTTCTTTTTATATAGCTCTAGTGCTACTTCAATATTGTCAATGGTCGGGTTTGGAATGGTTTTATCATAGATTATAAATTCGATTCCCTCTGTTTGTAGACGTTCTATTAATGGATTCATTAGCCCAATGGAGGTTATTCCTTGGTCTGTAACAATAAGCACCTTGTTAATACCTTTGGCTTTAATGAGTGGTGGTAGTTTAAATAAACTATTTTCTCCTTCTAATAGCTCCGGGTCACGCCAAGGAAGAATACGTGAAACAACCCTAAAAACCCCCTGATACGATCGACAATATACCTTATACACCAATATCCCCCACCTTCGTTTATGCTTCACAAGCATTTTCTACTCTACTAAAAACTGTATGTGGACTTTGTACACTTTAAAACGAAATTCCCTCTAAAAATTTGTCGGAAGGGGCCTGACCCCCGGTGGTTTAAAGTGTTAAAGTGAATGGTTCAAAGAAAGCAACAATCCTATGGACCGTTGCTTTAGGAGAGAAAGAAAACTTAGCTTCTTTCTCTTAGCTTTTTGTGCAGTTGGTTTAAGTTTTTCATAAGTTGTTCGTACTCTTCAAGCTCGATCTTACAAGCGTGAATTTCTTTTGAAATCGTTTCTGTTATAGGGTGCTTTTGTTCGATTGCTTTAGTTTGAAGGTGTACTAAAACCTTTCGTTCATCTAAAGTGGACCGAACCTTTTTGAGCCAACCATGTCCTTCCATCCGTGATAGCATGGGAGTTAGTGTTCCTGTTCCTAGGCCAAGTTTTTCTCCTAACTCTTTAACAGTGAGGCCATCTTGTTCCCATAAAGCAAGCAGAACTAGGTACTGTGGATAAGTTAGGTTAAAGGGCTGAAGAATACTCGTATACAATCTCGTGAATTCTCCGGCTGTTTCATAGACTGCAAAGCACAATTGTTTTTCTAGCGTAAAGAAATCGTTCATACTACCACCTGACTGAAAATATATAGATTTAAGGATTATCCTAGAAGTTTTAGTAGGTCAGCTTCAATTTTTTTTGGTTCTGTAGTTGGGGCATAGCGTTCAACTACTTTTCCATCACGTCCAACTAGGAATTTTGTGAAATTCCACTTAATGTTACTTGTTAAAATGCCTTTCTTTTCTGTTTTCAAAAAAGAAAATAATGGGTCTGCATTGTCTCCGTTTACATCAATCTTTGCAAACATCGGGAAGGAAACACCATAGTTTAATTGGCAAAATTGAGTAGTCTCATCAATATTCTCAAATTCTTGATTGTTAAATTGGTCACAAGGAAATCCTAAAATCTCTAATCCTTGATCTTTGTATTTTTCATATAATTCCTGAAGCCCTTTAAATTGAGGTGTGAATCCACATTTACTAGCGGTATTTACAATAATGAGGGGTTGCCCTTCAAAATCCTTTAATGATCTCAGTTCACCGTTTGGTTTCTTCACATTAAAATCAAAAACAGTTTCCATTTCTACAATATCCTCCTTACATAATTTCCGAGTGATATAAATCGTGTACGATTAAATCTTACTCGATTTAAAATCGAGTATCAAGAGATGTGTCTTGTGGGGCCTGACCCCCGGCGCTTTAAAGGGATAAAGTCTGGTCTTTTTGTTCATACTTAGTATGGGTGATGATAATGCCGTGTAGAACGAGTGAGGAGTTATTTGAGTTAGTAGAAGAGGCGAAGAAGTATACAGTCGAGGGAAAGGTAGCAGATTATATTCCTGCACTGGGAAGAGCGAATCCAGATGATTTATCCATTGCGATTCATTATCCAGATGGACGTTGTATATCTGCAGGTGATATTGATAAGAAGTTTACACTTCAAAGTATATCAAAGGTAATCAGTCTTGCCCTTGTATTAATTGAAAGCGGACCTGAGTATGTGTTTGAGCGAGTGGGAATGGAGCCAACTGGTGACCCTTTCAATTCTATTGTGAAACTAGAAACGATGGGAGTAGCAAAACCACTAAACCCAATGATCAATGCAGGTGCTTTAGTTGTAACACATATGATTAAAGGAAAATCCGCCCAGGATAGATTTGAAAAACTAATTCAATTTATCCGTGATTTAGCAGGGGATCAAGATATTAGCTACTGTAAAGAGGTAGCACAATCAGAGTATGAGACAGCTGATTTAAACAGAGCACTTTGCTATTTTTTAAAGCAACATAATATTCTTGAAGAAGATGTAGAGGGTTTAATCAGTTTATATACAAAACAGTGTGCGATTGAAATGAACTGTTTGGATTTGGCAAGAATCGGTGAGGTATTTGCGATGGATGGGGTTGATCCTCTTACAGGAAAACAGATTATGCCTAAGGATGTTGCACGTATTTGTAAAACCTTCATGGTGACTTGTGGAATGTATAATGCCTCTGGGGAATTTGCGATTAAAATCGGAATACCTGCCAAGAGTGGGGTATCAGGTGGCATTATGGGGTCTGTTCCTGGAAAGTTTGGAGTTGGAATATTCGGACCAGCCCTAGATGAAAAAGGGAATAGTATAGCAGGGATCAAACTGTTGGAAATTCTATCAAAAAACTATAATCTAAGTATGTTTTAAAACAATGGGGCCTGACCCCCGGTGCTGTAAAGCGTTAACGCACCGGGGGTCAGGCCCCATTTTTGTTCATAAATTTGTCACTTTAATGTATATACAAGTGATTCAGTTCACTTCTATGGGAGCGGTTACCTACTAAGATGTAAGTATATCAAATGTATAAGGGGGTACCTTTCAATGGGAGCTAACCATAAAAACAGTAATGGTCTAGAGCATGAAACATCGAGAGTAGGCACGTGGATTTCCTTAGGGGTATTAGCAGCTGTTCTACTTGGTACGTATTTACTATTTTTTGGAGTTTACTTCGATAGATTATAGGAGGGAAAGGCATGAAAATGCATCTTGATGAAAAGATATGGCTATTTTTGAGTTTCGGTATGATTATGGGATTCATGATTTTCACTGGTTATCAGACCTTTGCATTAGAAATGGGACCACCGAGTCATAAGGAAACAATCGATCCAAATAAGGTTGATCAAATTGCTCCATTTGATAACCCAGGTATAAAACAAATTGGTGAAAATGAATATGAAGTTGTAATGACTCTTCAAATTTTTAGCTTCACACCAAACAAAATTGAAATACCAGCGGGAGCAACGGTTCATTTTACAATGACATCTAAAGACGTTGTACATGGTTTTCAAGTCGCAAACACAAATCTAAATGCAATGGTTATGCCAGGGCATATCACAAAGATTACTCAAACATTTGATGAGCCTGGTGAGTATTTAGTGTTATGTAACGAATATTGTGGTGCAGGTCACCAGTTAATGGCTACTACGATTACGGTGAAGTAAGGAGGTAAGGTCAATGGAAACAGTTATAAATTCGAAGACACAATCTTTTAAAGAAAAAACAAATAAAGTCCTCGGTATAAGTCTAGAGGATGCAAATATCTCAAAATCGTATTTATCTGTTGCTTTTATCGCATTATTACTTGGAGGAGCACTTGGTCTTTTACAAGGATTAAACCGTGCAGGATTACTAGAACTTCCAGCTTGGTTTAACTATTATCAAGTATTAACCGCACACGGAATTCTACTAGTTGTTGTACTATCAGCTTTCTTTACAATCGGTTACTTTTACGCAGCACTCTCACATACGCTTGGAGGATTACTTCCAGTCGTAAGAAAAATAGCATGGACCGGCTTCTGGTTGAAAATGTTCGGTTTTGTATTAGCCGTTATACCAATCTTACTTAATGAAGCATCGGTTATGTTTACATTCTATCCGCCAATGGCAGCACACCCAGTATTCTACTTTGGATTAGTATTCATCGTATTAGGAATTTGGGCATTATCAATCGGCGCGTTTATGCAAGTTGCTAGCTGGAGAAAAAGAAACCCAGGTCAGCACTTGCCAATCCTTTCATTCTTTGCAACAGGTGTATTTGTCCTATTAGTAGGTGCAACGTTATTCGTAGCAGTTGAGGTATTATTCTTAATCATTCCATGGTCACTTGGATGGGTTGACGGCATTAACGTAATGCTTTCTCGTACACTGTTCTGGGCATTCGGACACACAGCCGTTAATATCTGGTACTTAACAGCAGTTTCAATGTGGTATGTAATCGTACCAAAAGTAATCGGCGGAACTCGCTGGAACGATTATCTAACTCGTGTAGTTGTAATCGCACTTGTAATTATGAACATCACAGGTGGATTCCACCATCAAATTATTGACCCAGGTATTTCAGAGTCAATTAAATACATGCACGTATTCATGAGTTTAGCTATTGGTTTTCCTTCGTTAATGACAGCATACGCAATGTTTGCAGTATTTGAGCGTACAGCTAGAAGAAAAGGTGGAAAAGGTCTTGTAGGCTGGTATAAAAAGTTACCTTGGGGCGATGTTCGTTTCCTAGCACCATTTATCGCAATGGCTGCCTTCATTCCAGCAGGTGTTGGTGGTATCGTTCAAAGTACCAACCAATTAAACCAAGTTGTTCATAATACGTTATGGGTAGTTGGTCACTTCCATTTAACATTAGGTATGTCAGTTGTAATGACTTTCTTTGGAGTAAGTTACTGGTTGATACCATATTTATCAAAACGCGTACTAACTCCGCAAATGAATAAAATTGGAGTTCTTCAAACAATTATCTGGACAGTTGGTATGTTACTAATGTCCATCTCAATGCACTGGGTTGGGGTACTAGGTTCACCACGTAGAACATCTTACTCAACTTATTTCGATAATGCGACAGCGTTAAGCTGGGATCCATATTTAATGTTCTTAGGAATCGGTGGAACATTATTATTCATTGCAGTAATCATTCAAGTCTATGCAGTGTTTAACATGATGTTCTTTGCACCAAAAGGAGAAACAGAGTTCCCGATTGCAGATGTAGAAAAGGGAGAAGCAAAAACTCCATATATGACTGAGCGTTGGGGTATCTGGGTAGTGCTAATGATCTTAACGATTGCAATGGCCTACGTCGTTCCAATCGTAGATATGATTGTTAATGCACCTCCAGGCTCACCACCATTTAAAACTTGGTAATTAAATGATAGAGAGATAGCTCGGGCAATGGAGGGCTATCTCTTTCTGCTAAAAATGAAAAAGCAACAAAGGTACGAAAATAACGTAGATTTGGGAAGTGATCTCTTATGATCAAAAATCGGCAAACAACCATCGCTAGTATCGTTGTTATTCTTTTCGGTTGTGTATTGTTCTTTATCGGAACGGATGGGTTCAGTGCGTTTACCGAGGAAACAGCGAGAGTGAATAAACTAATCGAAGATAAGCCCAAATTCCCTGATGTCATGTTAGAGGACAGTAATGAAAGAACCTACAATATTTCTGAGTTTGAAGACAAATACGTGTTTATTACGTTTTTTTATACAGCATGTATGACGGTTTGCCCACAGTTAGAAATGAACATGTCTCAGGTGTATGAGTTGTTACCTCCAGAATATATAGGGGAAGACATCGTATTTTTAAGTATTAGCTTTGACCCTGAGAGAGATGTTCCTGCCACACTTGATAAGTATAAGGATTACTTCGGAAGTGATGGTGAAACCTGGAGAATGGCAAGAGTTCCAGACCAAGCAGAATTGGATTCTCTGCTAAAAGCATTCGGTGTGACTGTCATTCCAGACGGATATGGTAACTTTGCTCACAACTCTGCATTTTACTTAGTGGATCGAAATGGACACCTACAAGAAGTGATGGATTACACATTAGTTGAAGAAGCTGCAACTAAAATTAAGAATCTTATCGCAGCTGAAAAAGGGGAGTAAGTCTATGACACAATTTATATATGGCTTAGTAATTTTTATCTTTCTAGCACTTCCCCCAGTGTCAAATTTAATGGAATCGATTATGGTTGTTCATATGCATATGCAAATGCCGGCCCTTGTTGTAGCAGGATTCTTTATGGGGAAACTGTTTCAACTCAAGTTTCCTAGATTCTTTGAAAAATGGAACCAAAACGGAATACCGGGCGCATTACTATTTATCGTTATTATGATTTACTGGACCATTCCACGTACAATGGATGAAACTTTGTTAGAACCGACAATGCAAGTATGGAAGTTTATCAGTTTGGCACTTCTAGCGGGAGTACCGTTAAGAGATAGCTGGACGAAACTCTCTTCAAAAGCAAAAAACACTATTTTCATATTTTTTACGATAAAATATTTGGGAATGGGTGTACTGTACATTAATATTGATAACCAATTATGTAATAACTACTTAATGGTCGACCAAATCACACTAGGCTGGAGCTTCTTAACAACAGCAATCGTTATCATGATCTACCTCGTTTACGAAGCCTTTCGAGATAAAACAGTATATTAAAAAAGGGGCCTGACCCCCACTGCGTTAATGCTCTACCGCAGTGGGGGTCAGGCCCCTTTAGACATAATTATGTCTAATTTATGTCTTAGGATAGAATGCCTTCCACGATATGTGGATATCTCTTAAAACCCTATTGTTCTAGGCTCCTCGGTGTTCTTCTGAAATTAAATTGTGCAAAACTAAAACTGGAATTTACTTCCTTTATATTTTTGTCACAACTTATCCGAGCTTCGTATGTTATTATCATAATCACAGTGATAAACATCACAACCTAAAAGGTTAAATTATGATACATTCACCAAACGTCTCTTCCAAAAACACTGTGAGACCCAGAGTTACAAAAGCTAAAATTTTTTTGGTGGATTTGTGAATGTATGCACAATCTCACCATTATATTATGTGAAGTGATGAGCAATATATTAGGCATCTTTTCACTAAAAAGATCTTAAATGTAGTAGATCTCGAATCATTAGTTGTCATTTCTTTCAGGTCAACTATTTATTTTTTACAACTTTGTGAACTACTACACAATTTAATCACTATGTTTATATAGTAAATCAAGCAACCAAATTGACTTGCACTTAAGGAGATGAGTGTCATGAAGTATATGAAACAAAAAGTATTAGGACTACTAGCCCTGATCTTACTTTTTTTGACTGGCTGTGAAACGAACCTTGTTGTTCTTGAGCCTCAGGGTCCTGTAGCGAGAAGTATTGCAGAGTTAATTAACTGGTCAATCTTCTGGATGCTAATTGTTGTTGTTGTTGTATTCGCGATGTTTGCTTTTATTGTTTGGAAATATAGAGAAAGACCAGAAAACATGGATTATGAGCCACCTGAGGAGCACGGCAGTACCGTGTTAGAAATTGTCTGGACAGTTATTCCAATTCTTATCTTAGTTGCTTTAACGATTCCGACAGTTAAAACACTTTACGCGCTAGAAGAAGTTCCACAAGGTTATGAAGAAAAAGAGCCTATTACCATTCATGTTACATCAGCAGACTGGAAGTGGATTTTCAGCTATCCAGAAGAAGGGATTCAAACAGTTAACTATGTAAATATTCCAGAGGACACGCCTATTGATTTTCGTTTAACTTCTGCTGGTACAATGCAATCATTCTGGGTACCTGCATTAGGTGGACAGAAATATGCGATGGCAAAAATGGAAACACAAATGTACCTTTTAGCTGATAACCCGGGTTCTTACTTCGGTAAAAATACAAACTTCAATGGCCGTGGGTATGCTGGGATGGAATTTGAAGTTCTTGCCCAAACACATGCGGAATTTGAGCAATGGGTCAAGGATGTTAAAAATACAGCACCAAAACTTACGGAGTCAGAATACGAAGAGTTGCTTAAACCTACACATTTAGGTCGATTAACATTCTCTAATACTCACTTAGAGTGGGTTAACCATGCTGATATTGATTCTAAATCTTATACAAACCCAGAGTTATATAGATATACAGGGTATCCTGGTAGAATTTTCGACGAAGAAGATAACTACAAAAACAAAGATGAAGACAAAGAATCATCTGAAAAAGAAGATGTAAAAGATAAAGACACCGACGGAGGTGACCACCATGGACATTAGATGGAATGAAATTTTAATTACAGGTGATCCGTTAATATTAGGAGCACAGATTTCGATAGTATTAACCATGCTTGGTGTAGTTGGAGGATTAACATATTTTAAAAAGTGGAAATGGCTTTGGTCAGAATGGATCACAACTGTTGACCATAAACGTATTGGTATTATGTATATCATTGCTGCTGTATTAATGTTTTTCCGTGGTGGAATGGACGGAATGCTGATGAAGGCACAGACGTCTAGACCAGAAATGGAATTCCTAAGTTCACAGCATTATAACGAGATTTTTACAACTCACGGTGTTATCATGATTCTTTTCATGGCAATGCCTTTCCTTATCGGATTAATGAACGTTATCATTCCTTTACAAATCGGGGCTAGAGACGTTGCGTTTCCACAATTAAATGCACTTAGCTTTTGGCTCTTCTTTAGTGGAGCAATGTTATTTAATATTTCGTTTGTTGTCGGTGGCTCGCCAGATGCTGGTTGGACCTCGTACTTCCCACTTGCAGGGAAAGAGTTCAGTCCTGGTATCGGTAACAACTACTACGCAATCGCACTACAAATTGCGGGTATCGGAACACTAATGACAGGTATTAACTTTATCGTAACAATCTTAAAAATGAGAACTAAAGGTATGACATTACTAAAAATGCCTATGTTCGCGTGGACAACTTTAGTTACGTCTGTAATCATTGTTGCTTCATTCCCAATTTTCACAGTAGCACTAGCATTAATGACGTTTGACCGTCTTTATGGAACACATTTCTTCACAGTATCAGGTGGAGGAATGGATATGCTTTGGGCAAACCTCTTCTGGTTATGGGGACATCCTGAGGTATATATCGTAGCCTTACCAGCTTTCGGTATTTTCTCAGAGGTAATTGCGACATTCTCACGTAAGTCACTCTTTGGTTATAAATCAATGGTATTCTCCATTGTCGGTATTGCGATCTTAAGTATGGTTGTTTGGGTTCACCATTTCTATACAATGGGTTCAGGACCTCTAGTAAACTCAGTTTTCTCGATCACAACGATGATGATTGCTGTACCAACCGGGGTTAAGATATTCAACTGGTTATTCACGATGCGAAAAGGTCGTATTAAGATGACAACGGCTATGCTTTGGGCATTAGCATTTGTACCGAACTTCGTTATCGGTGGGGTTACGGGAGTTATGCTTGCAATGGGAGCAGCAGACTATCAATATCACAACACATTGTTCTTAGTTGCTCACTTCCATTACGTACTAATCCCAGGTGTTGTATTCGCGGTATTCGCAGGACTTTACTACTGGTGGCCGAAGATGTTTGGTCACATGCTTAACGAAAGAATCGGTAAATGGCATTTCTGGTTATTCGTAATCGGGTTTAACTTAACGTTCATGCCAATGTTCTTCCTAGGTCTAAACGGAGCGGTTAGACGTTCGTTTACATTCTCGGTTGAGTCAGGGTTTGCATCATTATTCCTACTTTCAGCTATTGGCTCCGTTGTTTTAGCAGTAGGATTTGCGGCATTCTGTTACAACATCTACTGGAGCATGCGTTATGCAGATCGTAATATTTCTAGTGACCCATGGGATGCTAGAACACTTGAGTGGGCAACAGCTTCTCCAGTTCAACATTATAACTTTGCGAAACTACCAGAAGTTAAAACACTTGATGCTTTCTGGCACATGAAAAAGAATAATGAAGGTTTAACTTTACACGAAAACGAAATTGAGAAAATTCATATGCCAAGTAACTCAGGCCAACCATTCATCATGTGTGTAGTATTTGGTATCGTTGGATTCTTCCTTGTTTTTGAATGGCACATCCTTGCCGCCATTGCGTCAGTGGGTATTATTGCAGGATTAATCTACAGATCGTTTGATTACAACGATGGATACTATGTGAGCGTTGATGAAGTGAAGAAAACAGAGGAAGCTTGGAGAAAAGGGAAGGCTGAGGTGAACAAATATGTCAGCTAGTGTAAATACGTCATTACCTTTGGAATATCAAACAGAGCAAAACCGTTTTAATATCCTGGGTTTCTGGATTTTCCTTGGAGCTGAGATTGTTCTATTTGCAACTCTCTTCGCAGTATATGGAGTCCTAAGCGAGCGTTATGCCGGTGGACCTACTCATCAGGATATTATTATGGTAAAAGAAGTGATGATTCAGACATTCCTACTATTAACGAGTAGCTTTACATGTGGTCTAGCAATCTTTGAGATGCGTCGTAATAATCTAAAAGGGCTTATCACATGGTTTATTATCACCTTACTTCTTGGTCTAGGGTTCCTTTATATGGAGATTAATGAGTTTATCCATTACATCCATATTGGTGCATCGATGCAGGAGAGTGCTTTCCTTTCAAGTTTATGGGTATTACTAGGTACTCACGGTGCACACGTTGCATTCGGTATCATTTGGGGTACGATGTTAATCATTCAGCTTTGGAAAAGAGGCTTAACACCAGTTACTGCTCGTAAAACATTTATCATCGGATTATACTGGCATTTCCTTGATGTGGTTTGGATCTTTATCTTCACATTCGTATATTTAAAAGGGATGGTGCTATAGATGGCTACTAAAACTATGAAAGGCTTTCCGATAGCTCATGTCGTTGGATTTTTGGCATCGCTAATCTTAACAGTCATAGCGGCTGCTGTTGCGTTAAAAACAAACCTATCGTTTAATGTGGTCATGTGGATTATCGGTTCACTTGCGATTATCCAGGCAGGTCTTCAGTTATTCATGTTCATGCACGTGAACGAGGGTGAAGATAAGAAAGCACAAATTATTAATATCGTATATGGCATTTTCATTGCTCTAGTTATCGTGCTAGGTACGATTTGGGTTATGACTTCAGGTCATGCAGCACATTAAAAGTAGTATTGTAAAAAGTTATATTGATTTCCGCTTCAGACACTCGCTTTCCGCGGGCGACCCGGTAAGCCTCCTCGGCGCTATGCGCCTGTGGGGTCTTACCTGGCCCGTTCTCCCGCAGGAGTCTCGTGTCTTCAGCTCCAATCAATATAACTTAATGGAAAAAAGTCTTCACCATAACTAATAATAAAACTCCAGCCCTTAACGGCTGGAGTTTTTTACGTAATAAGCGGCGTTTGTAGATTTATTAACTTGATTGTTTTGACTTAATTCTTCGATTAAAGCAAGGAACATACCGAATCCAAAAACTAGCATGGAGGAAACCATTACACTAATGCCAACGGATAAAAAGTATCCTTGGCTGATACCGCTTACAAAGAAGCTGTATACTGCAAGCACAAAGCCGATGATTAATCCAACTGTTGTTATACGTTTAATAACTAATAATGGTTTTAATTGTTTTTCCTTCATCACGTTCAACCCCTTTAGACTTATTATATTATATTTGTTCACAAATTTGTCAAATATTTTTCGATTTTTAGACAAATTTAGAGCAAAGGGAGATTTCTGAGAGGACAGTAAAGGCTAGTAAATTTGAAACCTTTTGAGTGTGAATATTTTTATTTTACCCTTACATTACTAATCTAAGTTTAGGTTAGGTTATTCGAAAGAATCCACGAGACTCCTGCGGGAGTAGCACGTCAACGGGAGACCCCGCAGGCGAAGCCGAGGAGGCTCCCGGACTGCCCGATGGGAATCCGACTTTGAAAAAGCCGGCAGTTGGGCTTTTTCATGATTCCCCGTGGAAAGCGAGTGGATTCTTGCGAATAACCCCATGTACTATTGCTGACCAGTTTACATTTTAAAAAAACAAATAAGTATACCTAGCCCTAAATAAGACCATAAAAAGAATACAGTCTATTATTCCAAGAGGTAGCTCACATGAAAAAAATACTCGTAAAAATAAAGAACAGTCTGTGGTTTATCCCGAGCATCTATAGCCTATTAGGGCTTATCATTGCGATATCCGTCATCTATATCGATCAAAATTACGTCAACCAACATCCGCATATTTTTCCTGACCTTCTTTTAACAAGTGTTGAATTAGCTACAACCATATCAACTGTTCTATCGACAGCACTTATTACAATGACTACATTTACTTTTTCCATCAGTATGGTTGTTCTTACGACCTATACTTCTCAATTTTCACCTAGAGTGCTTCCAAATTTTATTACGGACAAGAAAACAGCAACCGTATTAGGTGTGTTTATGGGTGGATTTATCTATTCAATCTTCAGTCTCCTATTTATGAGAAAGTCTTTAGATAATCAGCTAGTTATATCGGCCTTTGTGGGTGTGATTATTGCTATTATCTGTTTGCTGTTTTTTATTTATTTTATAAACTACGTTGGTAAATCAATTCAGGTGGATCTCTTGATTGAAAAATTAACAAAGGAAGTTGAGGAAGTAGGGGAGAAGTTTAAAAAACTTTCGAAAGCTAATCTATTGGAGATCGTTACTCAAAAATCAAGTGACTATGAAAAGAAATATTCCAGGTGTTTTGAGATAAAAGCAAACACAACAGGATATGTACAAAAAATGGACATGGAAGTATTCGTGAAAATAGCTGAGGAGTATGATGTTTTTATTTCTATAAATGAACGAATTGGAGAGTTTTTAACACCCAATACATTGCTTTTAACCATCTATTCGAATCAAAATCAGCTAGATCATGAACTCAAGGAACGAGTCCTCAGTGCAATAACGTTAGATAGTGTAAGAAGTTCTACCCAAGATTTATCGTATGCCTTACAAAAGATTATTGAAATAGCATTACGAGCAACCTCACCAGCAATTAATGATCCTTATACTGCAAAACATTGCATCAGAAATATAGGGAAGGCTATGGCCAATATTCTATGGATTACTGAGGGTAATATAATTTATAAAGATAAAAAGTCGGTGCCGAGAATCTTTATACCCATCTTGGACTTAAAGGAGTTACTATATCTAACCTTTACGGAACTTAAGCTGGATGGAAAAGATAATAGTAGTACTCTTCATAGTGTCATCGATTCCCTAATAATAATGGCCAAAGAAGATGGATCGATTAGAAATAAACAGGTGATATGGGAGTATGTTCACTATATTTTAAATAACAATTTGGACTCACTACATAGCTTTGAGAGGGAATACATAGATAAAAAGCTGACTATTTTACATAGGTATACCCACTGAGAATAAGAAAGAGCAGAATCCACAAGTGTGTTTCTGCTCTTTTTGTTAAGGCATTAAAAAAGTTGCTTCTAAGGACGGTGTTCCTTCAGCTAACCCTACAGCGACTGCTGTATACGCCTTATTTGGTTGTATGTTCACGTTAGGTATTGTTACTACTACGCTGTCGGTACCTGCCAACCGTACTTCAAGGTTAACCTGTGCCGGGTCAATCTCGATATAATTCGCAGCATTTCCAAATGTGACATTTCTAAATAAAACTGGGCCATCTTCAACTGCAATATCAACGGCTGGAGCATCAGGAGATAAGTGCCAGAATCTTACACTAGCCTTACCAGGTGAAGTACTGGATTTATCAGCAACAGGAATAAGTTGAAGATTTTCTACTAATCCAGCTGCTGCAACAGTAAGTGTCGCACCAGGTTGAATCATAACTCTCTGACGTAAGACACGCTGAGCAGGCTTTCCTGTTGGGACGATATCGATTACGTATTCACCAGAAGGGATTGTGAGATAATCACTCACTTGCTTGTAAGATACGTTCTTTAATATTTGCTGCCCATTTGCATATACGTCTACAGCAGGTGCATTTGGTGAAGCATGTAATACACGGACGTTAGCCTGACGAGGTGTAGATTCCATCATGTTCATTAACTGCTGCATGTCAGATCTATAACCCATTGACATTAAGCGCTGAACACATTGAAAATGTTTTTGATAATAATAAATATGTCTTGATGGGTCTATATACTTGTAATAGTTGGCTAACAGTTCGTATTTAAGAGACTTTTGGACAAGTTGGTCAGGATATTGAAAATGATGCATCAGATTGCCACTCCTTTTAAAAAGTAATACCAAGGTATTGTATTCTTAATAAATGGGCTCGCAAATTGTCCCACTTTTTTTAGCAAAAAAAAATAAACCCACAAGAGTGGGTTATTAAAGATCATTAAGTTCCATTTGCATATACTTCCTTGTATTCGGACCGTACACGCCATCATTAGCTAAAGCGGCAAAGGTTGATTGAAATCTGCGTACTGCACTTTCTGTAAGGTTGCCATATATACCATCTATATAGGTAGGATCAAAGTTAAGGTGTCTTAAGGCTCTTTGTATCATACGTACCTCTTCACCTTCATCTCCATTATTATAGATACCTTCAGGGAGTGGGAAAGCAACCGAGGTAGTAGCATGCTGTTGCATATTGACTTCACGCAGCTTATTTATGGTATTCGTACCTACGAGTCCATCAACTGCTAAACCATAACGCTTTTGGAATCTCATTACAGCTTCTTCCGTCTCAGGTCCATATTGGCCATCGGCTCCGAATCTTGGGAGTGGGAAACCAGAACTAATTAGCTCTTGTTGAATCTCCCTTACGAATTGGCCACTATCTCCTTCTCTTAATGGAAGTCGTGTAGATACACCTTTTACTGCAGGTTCTTCGTTTGGTGAACCACCAGAGTTACCATTAAAGTCTTGGTTGTAGACATTTTGAACATCCTCAATAAAACCGTTCCAAGAAATGCCTCGAGGCTGAAGTGCATTTTGTGGATCTGTTCGACGCTCAGGATCTAAACGGCTATGGGCCACGATATGTCTTTGTGGATTCAGATTAAACCGATCACACAAATAAGCATGGTACCAAACATATCGTTTGTAAGCCTCGTCAAAATTAATGCGACCACCATAGCAAAGTTCTACTCCAATAGCAGCATCATTTGCATCAGCACCAAATAATCGATTATCTGTTGGTTTATTGTACTGAACATGCCAAGCTTTTTCATCTAAAGGTATAATTTCTAAAATATACTGATCATCAATAAATGTATGAGCAGATGCTGAGGGTTGCTGACGATCAAAGTAATTTCGGTTTGCATAAGCAGAGGATCCAGGATTTCCAGTATCGTGACTTACAATAAATTTCACGCTAGAAATTTCCTGTCCGGACCTTGCATTACCTGTCCGGATATAATCCTGCGTAATATTATATCTCACTAAAAAACACCTCTTTCACTAGTTTAAGGGATTCGTAGGATAGCAAATCGTGATTTATGGATTAAAAGAATAAGAGTGACTCCAATCACCTTAACGTAAAATGGAGTCATTTTAGCATATGACATGAAAGTGCCCATTGTTCCTTTGAAGGGTAAAGTTGATTATATTGGCACAGTAGCATTGCACTATAAATATAGATACCAACAGGTTTATCCACATTGTCCACATGTAAATACCATTTATCCACAAAAAATATACACAAGCACAGTAAGTCAAAATAACTACTAATAGAGTAATAGAATTCTTTATCCACATTATCCACAACACTGTGGACAAGTTGTGCACAGATTTATGGAGATTTTGTGAACAGATAAGAAAAATATAAAGTAGACATATTAAAAAGGAAGGGTTCATTGAACCCTTCCTTTACTGTGCATAAATGCTCTTAACGATTTTTACCTTGTCGTCTGTCTGCAGCATCTGCACGCGCTTGTGCTTCCAAGTCATCTTGGTCTGCTAACTCTCGAGAGAATTCCTCGTCGATGCCGTCAGATTTCATGTTTTTAGGTACTTGTGGCAATGTTGCTTTATTTTTATCTCGTGTTTTATGTCCATGCGATCTGCCCATACCATCTGCCCCCTATCATGTATATGAAGAATTTGATATTCCTCATCTAATAGGTTGTCGCATCAAGGCTAAATCATAAGTGGCAGTAGAAGGAAATATTAATGACGTGCTTTTTTCTCAGTATAGCCACCAGCTTGGTCAGCCATTTTAAAATCTCTAGCGTATGCTAACTCCTGTGCGCTACTTAAAGTACTTTTTGTACGTTCTCTTCTTTTTTCTTTTGCCATAATAAACAACCTCACTTTCCACAATTTAGTATTATTTTGCCCTTATTTTCAGGTTTTAAAACAAAGCTCGTTAAACTTATCTGTTGATATCAGCTACAGGCACTCGCTTTCCGCGGGCGGTCCGTGAGCCTCCTCAGCGCTACGCGCCTGTGGGGTCTCACTTTGACGCGCTTCTCCCGCAGGAGTCTCGTGCCTTCCGCTGAAATCAACATGATTAAAATCAAAATTCAGGCTTGAAAATAGCACAACAAAAAAAGCCTATTTCTAAAAATAGGCTTTTTCAAAAATTTAAGCTTCTAATAAATGTTGGCTTTCTTCGTATACTGCTGCTGTTCGTAATGTGTGAAGTGTATATTGATCCTTTGAGATTTCATACAGGTTGTAGATGTCTTGCCCTGCATTAATTTCATCAAGTAGGCTTTTTCGTGTATGGTTTGCAAAGGCCACATATGGTAATTTTGCAGCTGCTTTATTAGAACGTTCATTTATTTTTCGAACACGCATAAAGATTTTTTCAATTTCCATATCGTAAAATAGTTCATTGAAGAAAGCATCTTTTGCTAATTGGTTATATCCTTTTCCGTGATAAGGTTTACCTAACCACGTACCAAGAAAACCTGCGTTGTCTTGTAGGTCAAACAAATTAATTGTCCCAATTGGAGAGCCCCACTCATCTAGAATGGTACGTGAAATCAATTCACCACGCTCTTCTGCTTCAATTGTTTGCTTTGTCAAAAATAGAAACTCTTCATATGAATTAGCTTTATGACGCACAAAAGGGAAGACATCCGGGTGCACCATTAATTCATAAAGAGCCTGGCAATCTTGAAGATCACGTTTTTTCAGCATCTTTATCCCTCCAAAAGAGGACAGACAGACTCGTAGTATCGATCCACCCTCGAAATTTTTGTGTTGAGAAAAATTTCGGGGTGGGAATCGAACCCACTAGAACCAGTCACACTGGTGGCGCACCATTTGCCTTCCCATAAATAATCACAGATTATTTAAGTAAAAGATTATGAAGTTTTTTTAATCACTAACGTATAATACTAAAATTTAAATGAAAAAGATACTACTTTTTTGTAAAAATTTAATGTAAATTTATTCTATAATTCGACGAAAAAAGTTTACAATTGTCTAACGGTGTCAAACGTTCCCAAATCCATTAGTCACCTTGATAAACAATGTCTCCACCAATCATTGTTATTTCAGGTTTTGCAAGGAAATGAAAAGGATGATGATTCCATAAAACGATATCAGCATCTTTACCCACTTCAAGACTTCCTACTTTATCTTCAATCCTTAGGTTTCGAGCAGCTGTTATCGTGATTCCTTCTAATGCTTTATGTTCATCCATTCCTTCGCGTACAGCTATTGCAGCACATACATTTAAATATTGAATCGGTGTATAAGGATGATCAGTTGTTATTGAAACTTCAATTCCATTTTCCGTGAGTACCTGATAGGTTTTCCAAGTCTTATTTTTTAACTCAACCTTTGAACGGCGTGTTAGTGTTGGACCAACAGAT
The DNA here is from genome assembly GCA_014960805.1 of Cytobacillus suaedae. Classification (GTDB taxonomy): domain Bacteria; phylum Bacillota; class Bacilli; order Bacillales; family Bacillaceae_L; genus Bacillus_BV; species Bacillus_BV suaedae. The sequence goes on from CP063163.1 coordinate 508,423, forward strand.
ACCTTTAGATTTCGGTCAGCTAATTCATCGACAATTAAATGTCCTTCAGTACAATGTTCAATCCTAAAATCTAAGTTAAACTCATCTGCAAATCGAACAGCTGACATAATATCGTCCGCACGATGTGCATGGATTCGGACAGGAATTTCTCGTTTTAGTGCTTTAATAATAGGAATCACACGAATATCATTTTCTGCATGACTTCCGTATAGTGCTTTATAAAAAGTTTCTCTGAGCATCCCCATAATACCCATTCGCGTGATGGACTCTTTGTTTCCATGGCTATGCATTCGTTTTGGATTTTCACCAAAAGCTACTTTCATACCAGCTAATGGCTGCATTAGCATTTTTGAAACATTGTTTCCATGTGTTTTAATAACAGAGGTGGTACCACCAATAATGTTTGAGCTGCCAGGCATAATATGTGCAGTAGTAATACCATATCGGATTGCATCACCGAATGCTGGGTCAAGTGGGTGAACACTATCTAATGCACGAATGTGTGGTGTAAGTGGTTCAATTGTTTCATTTGCATCGTTACCAGCCCAACCTGTTCCTTCATCATATAACCCAAGATGAGTATGAACATCAATCAATCCTGGTAAAAGGTGTTTGCCGTTACATTCAATGACCTTCGTTTGTTCTGTAGGCTGTAATCCGAAGCCTAACTCTTTAATTTTGCCATTTTCAACGAGTAGATCTGCATTCATTAATTTAGCTGAAGTAATAGGATAAATAGTCGCATTTTTAAATAAAATCTCAGGCATTTTGTACTCCCATTTCTCTTAAATAATAGTAATATTACTAGCTTAAACAATACTATGTTTTTAGTATGTTTTCTAGTGCCTCTTCAAGGTTTTCGTAAAGAAAACGATACCCATATTGCTGTATTTTTTCCGGTAATACCTTCTGTCCATCAACTACGAGTGTACTCATTTCTCCTAAGAGTAGACGTAAGGCAAAGCTAGGTACGGGTAACCAGTGAGGACGACCGATTACAGCTCCAATGGTTATACCAAAATCCTTCATTTGTTTCGGTTCAGGGGTCGTAATATTTAATGGTCCTTTTATGGACTCATGAGTAATCGCAAATTCAATCATTCGAACAACATCTTGTATGTGGACCCAAGATAACCACTGGTGACCTGAAGCGATTGTGCCTCCTATAAACAGCTTATAAGGTAGGACCATCCTTGGTAGTGCGCCTTCACGTTCTCCCAGAATAATTCCAAAGCGGGCCAACACAGTCCTGACTCCGTGTTCCTCTGATTTTAGTGCTTCCTTTTCCCAAGTGTGAACAGTAGTAGCTAAAAAATCAGAGCCAACTCGTTTTGAACGTTCGGTAAATGTCTCATCTAATGAGGTTCCATAGATGCCAATTGCACTTGCATTGACGAGCACCTCTGGTTTTTTTGATAGTGATGAGATCAAGTCAATGACCTTCTCAGTAGCATTGATTCGGCTAGCTAGAATCCTCTTTTTTCTATCCGTTGTCCATCTACCACTATTAATTGATTCTCCTGCAAGATTCACAATGGCATCTATTGAGGTTAGTTCTGCCTCAGGAGTAGAATCTGGGCTTAACCATTTTACATAATGTAGATTAGGGTGTTGTTCTTTCTTATTGTTTACATTTCGAGTTAAAATAAAGACATTATGTCCTTTTGATATGAGATAGTTGGTCAACGCGGTTCCAACAAATCCTGTTCCACCTGCGATTGCAATATTCAAATTAAGACCCCCTATAATAAGATAAATTTATGAGGTGATAGATATGGCTTATATTACCAAGATTACCACACAACAAAAAAATAAAGAACGTTATAATGTGTTCATCGACTACGGAAAAGGCGAGGAATATGCTTTTAGTGTGAATCAAGACGTTCTAATAAAGTTTCAGCTGAAAAAAGGCTTACAATTAGACGAGCTTGATTTAACAGAAATTCAGTTTGAGGATGATATAAAGAAGGCATATAATCAGGCGCTGGTATTTTTGTCATATCGTATGCGTTCAGAGAAAGAAATAGTCGCGCATCTAAAAAGTAAAGAAGTTGATGATCAAGTTATTCCCGATATCATTCATAAATTAACATCTCTTAACTATGTAAATGATTTGGAATTTGCGAAAGCGTATGTAAAAACGCAAATCAATACAAGCAGCAAAGGTCCAGGTATCATAAAACAAGAGTTATTCGAAAAGGGAGTTTCTAGGGACATTGTTGAATCTAGTCTAGAGTTATTTAGTAGGGAAGAACAAGTTGAAACAGCCTTGAAGCTGATTTCGAAGATTCAGAAAAAGGGAAATAAGGTATCTAAAATTCAGCAGAAACAGAAAACGGAAGAGATGTTAATGCGTAAAGGCTTTTCATGGGATATTATTCAGATTGCGAATGAAGAGGTTGAGGTGGAAGATACTGAAGAAGACGAAGAGTGGGAAGCTGTTCAATACCAAGGACGTAAAGCACATAGTCGTTACAAAAAGTATGAAGGCCGGGAGTATGAACAGAAGATGAAGCAGGCTCTTTATAGGAAGGGTTTTTCTATGGAGTTGATTTCACGGTTTATTGAGATGATGAAAGAGGAGGAGTAGACTGGAATTCTTTGATTTTCTTTAGGTTAGGGTGAAGAGTGGATTGGAGCGGAAGGCATTTGACTCCTGCGGGACGAAGAGGGACATCCGGCGAGACCCCACAGGTGCAGAGCACCGAGGAGACTCGCATCCCTCCCCGCGGAAAGCAAATGCCTGCAGGGAAAAGGAACGGTCCAGTATTAAATTAATAACCTTTTATACAAACAACTCCGCCTGCCCATTAAACTCCTTAATAATAATCGAAGCAATTTCCTTCGGTGTGGGGAGTCTAGATTTGTCTTTGATATGCCGGGGTGCATTGTTCCAGAACGGTGTATCCATGCCTCCCATATAAACCGCAGTGACGGACGTAGAAGAGGCTTCAAGCTCTTTTATGAGACTTTCAGTAAAACCTCTAATCGCAAATTTGCAAGCAACATAGACTGATTCGTTAACTTTGCCTTTCTGGCCAGCGGTTGAAATGATGTTCATTATTTTTGAGTTGGGTTGGGCTAGCAGATGTGGTAGTAGTGATTTAGTAACGTTTATTGTACCCGTGATATTTGTGTGAATCATCTCTTCTACTTGGCGATTCGTTAATGAGGCAAGGGCTCCAAAATAACCCACACCTGCATTGTTAATCAAGTATGAAATCTTATGTGTTTTTAAAATGGTCTCAGTCCATTTCTCGACTTGATCCACATCACCTATATCCACAGCATAAGATGTAGCTTTTCCACCGTTATTACGTATTTCTTTTTCTGTATCGTTAAGTTTATCAAGCGTTCTTCCGGCTAATAGTATATGATGACCTTGATTTGCATATTGAAGGGCCAGTTCTTTACCTAAGCCCGAACCTGCACCGGTAATTAAGATTGTCTCCAAGTGAACTCCACCTTTAATAAGGGAATAATTGTAATACCATTATACGTTATATCCTAAAACATTGTATTAAGTCCCAATTTTCTTCTATAATTTAATAAGAGTTTTACACATAGGAGTGAAAAATTGATGCAAGAGAAAAGATATAGCCAAATGAGTGAGTATGAATTGAAGCAGGAAATCGCAACACTTAGTGAAAAAGCAAGAAAAGCTGAACAGCTTGGAATGGTTAATGAATTTGCGGTGCTTGAACGCAAAGTGGTAATGGCTAAAGCATACCTTTTAAATCCTGAGGACTTTAAACCGGGTGAAGTTTATGAGATTGAAGGAGACCCAGGGGCTACTTTTAAAATTGACTATATGAACGGCATTTTTGCATGGGGGAATCGAGAAGGAAGTAAAGAGGAAGATGCATTACCTATTTCAATGCTCATAAGAAAAGGATAAGCTAGTAAAAACTAGCTTATCCTAACAATTACGAACGCTTTCTAGTTTGGTTTTCAAGAATAATGAGGTTTTGTGTCTGTTTTGTTTCCCCATTAACTTGAGCCCATGAATGTTTAGGATTTGCCCAAGCTTGTTGAAAAGGATTCGAATAAAGATTATCGTAAAACTTCTTCTTAGTATGCTTTCCCAATCTAAGCACCTCCGCTACCTGAATAAGGAATCTAATCTAATCAGAAATTTTTACACAATACACTTTTTAAAAGTGGTCTTGTCGTCTACCCGATGCTCTCATTCGTTCCTGTGGGTGAGTGTTGATTGTGCCATCAGCTCGGCGTGAATTATATTCAGCTTTTGCTCTCGGCTCACCTTCAAACTTGTTGTGATTTTGATTAGGGAAACCTCTTTCTTTGTTTCTTACCATAGAGTATTCCTCCTAAAACAAAAGTATCGTGTAAAAAGAAAGTGTTCTCTTTAAACACGTACTAATAGTATGGTTTTGTTTAAGAGTGAGTATGTGTTATTTACTACGTGAAATATTACCAGAAAGGTGGATAAATCCATGAACGATTATTATGAACGGTTAACAGCGTACCTTTTAGAAAAAAACAGTAGTCTATCCTATGCTCAAGCTAAAACGTGGATAGAATTGCTTTGGGATGATTTTGAAACAACCTATGCAAAAGCGGGATATGAATATAAAGGGAAAGAACTAACAGAAAAGATTGTTACCCAATGGATTAATCATTATGGATCGAATCTTCATGAGTTTGTGACAAACAATCCTAAATATAAGCACTTGCTTAATCAGGATGATTATTTGCAACATTAAAAGGCGAAGGTTCTAAGACCTCCGCCTTTTAGTTTGTTATTAATTCAAGTTTCTTCCTCAATTTTTCTTCACTAAAAATCCATCCTGTATAGGAGCTTACAATCTCTAATTTTGCATCAAGCTGTACAACTGCTACAAAGGGGTAATACCCTTTACTTCTATATCGTAAATCAATGAATCGGACCTCATAATGATCATCATATTCATCCACTTCCCATCGATAGACCGGTGAAAAAGATAAGAAAGCTGACACATTTTTATCTTTTTTAGCTGCATCAAACAAAGGTGACTCTGGCAATGGGCACTTTTCAAACTTATCATGAATCACAATTTCATTGTTAACCGCCCTAGCAACGTAAAAATAACGATCAGTCGTTACGGCAATATGCCATTGGTTAAATCGGAGCGTTGGTGAAATAATGATTTCTTCGATATTTTCAATTTTTTCGTTGACAGCATTCGCCACTTTTCTACGCTGACTAAAACGTAAAAGGTAGTAACCAATGAGAATCAAGTAAATGGTTAGGAAGGTGTAACCAGGATGCGCACCATAGCCCCATAGCAAGATTCCCACGATGTGCATGAAAAAAATGAAGGGATCAAATGTGTTAATTACCCCTAAAGCCACCCACTTTTTCGAAAATGGTCGAAGGGCCTGGGTCCCATATGCGTTAAATATGTCGACAAAAACATGAAGGATTACACCAATAAATGTCCAAATCCATAAGTGGAAAAAGTTCGCGTCTGGTAAAAAATAATAAATAATCCCTGAAATTAATAGGGGCCAAAGAATAATGGCTGGTATAGAGTGAGTAATACCTCGATGATTTCGTATATATTGTGCATTATTTCTTAATTTAAGTATGGTATCTAAGTCAGGTGCTTGTGAGCCGATAATTGCACCTAACATGACTGCCTGGGCAGTTGCAGGGTGCGCTGATACAGTTGGGTCAATTGTAGCAATTCCACCCAGTGCAAGGCCCATGACTACATGTGTGCCTGTATCCAATCAGTTTACCTCCTTAAGCATGGAAACTTCTTCACTTTAATTTATCCAACTCTATAGATTTTAAAAGGAGTGACAAAAAGAATGTCAACTAACTTTCAGGTTTTTGTTGAATATGAAGTAAAAAAGACTTTTAATCATCAATATGAACAACTTATGAAAAATGTGATATCATTACTATCTGAGTTCGGTGCAGAAAGAATTGAATGGTATTCTTTAACCCACCAAACGAACAAATACATTGAAGTCTTTCAGGTACCAACAGAGGCTCATTTTTATGCCTTAAAAAAGATACGTACCTCTAAGAGTCATGAGATCTTCACTCATTTTGAAAACTTTGTTGAAGGTGGAGGAGCGAGCATTCAGTATTGGGCTTTAAAAAAGAGCTCGTAACTTACCTTTACGGACAACCTGGGGGAAAAAATGAACAATACAACTAAAGAGATACTAGAACACTTTTCTATAAATGAATTTCAAGATGATTTAATCAGCTGGTTTGATAAGGAAAAAAGAGATCTTCCTTGGCGCAAAAATAAAGATCCTTATAAAGTATGGATCTCTGAAATTATGCTACAGCAAACTCGAGTTGATACGGTTATCCCTTATTTTAACAACTTTATTAAACAGTTTCCAACAATAGACTCATTAGCAGAAGCAGATGAGGAAAAGGTCCTAAAGGCATGGGAAGGGCTCGGCTATTACTCAAGAGCACGTAACCTTCAAGCAGGTGTAAGAGAGGTAAAGGAATCTTATAATGGAATTGTCCCAAATACAGCTGAGGAAATCTCGAAGCTTAAAGGGGTTGGACCGTATACAACTGGTGCCATTCTTAGTATTGCATATGGGGTACCAGAGCCAGCGGTTGATGGCAATGTAATGAGGGTGCTATCAAGAATTTTATCAATCTGGGATGATATCGGAAAAACAAAAACACGTCAGCAATTTGAAGTGATTATTAAAGAGATCATTTCAAAGGAAAATCCATCTTACTTTAATCAAGGTCTCATGGAGCTAGGTGCCTTAATTTGTATCCCATCCAATCCAGCCTGTTTATTATGTCCTGTTCAAAAGCACTGCAAAGCCTTTGCTGAGGGAGTCCAAAGAGAACTGCCAGTAAAAAGCAAGAAAAAGCAGCCGAAATCAGTAGCAATGGCTGCAGTTGTAATTGAAGATACAGAAGGAAATATAATAATCCACAAAAGACCTGGCAAGGGATTACTAGCTAACCTATGGGAATTTCCAAATCATGAAACGGTAAATGAATATGATGTCCAGAAAAAACACTTACAAGATTACCTTCAGGAGACATATGGCCTTGACGTCGAAATCAAAGAACAATTTACCTCGATTCAACATGTGTTTTCTCATCTAATATGGAATATTGCCGTCTTTAAAGGAAAATTGGTCGGCCAACTTGAAAGCCAAGAAAACCTAAAATTAGTTTCAGAGAACGAAATCAGTGAATACCCGTTCCCTGTTTCACACCAAAAAATCTACAAAGAATACAAAATCTAAAAGCGGGGCCTGACCCCCAGTACGTTAACGCATTAACGCGCCGGGGGTCAGGCCCCAAATGATTAATCGTAGGTTACTCTTGTTCCGTGCGTCCAATCAGCTTCCTGCCTCATTAGGCCGCCTCTATTTTCGATTTCTTTAATGATATCTCGATGGATGGCTTGACCTTCTGCATTTAAATATGGAACTACTTGCTGGAAGGAGTGGTGGAAGAAGGCTAATTCACTATCCTTCCAATCATTTTTGGACATCATCGTTAGTTCAGTCATATCTCGACCTACATACATGGAATATAACCTCCTGGGAAGTACCGAAATCTTACTTAGTTTTTGATACAATAACCTTGTCTATACTCTTAATTAAAAATTACATAAAAGGGGATTTAACATGTCTAATAAAGTAGCACTTGTAACTGGAAGTAGTAGAGGAATCGGTAAAGCAATCGCTATCCGTTTAGCAAGCGAAGGATATGATATCGTAATTAACTACGCGAGAAGCAAGTCAGCAGCTCTTGAAGCCGCTGCTGAAATAGAAGCGTTAGGACGTAAAGCTCTTGTAGTAAAAGCAAACGTAGGGAAACCAGAAAAGATTGTCGAGATGTTTCAAGAAATCGATGAAGCATTTGGAAGACTTGATATTTTAGTGAGTAATGCAGCATCAGGTGTGCTTCGTCCAATTATGGAGCTTGAAGAGTCGCATTGGGATTGGACGATGGATATTAACAGCAAAGGCCTACTTTTCTGTGCCCAAGAGGCGGCAAAAAGAATGGAGAAGAATGGTGGAGGGAAAATTGTCAGCTTAAGTTCATTAGGCTCTATTCGTTACCTAAAGAATTACACAACGGTTGGTGTTTCAAAAGCAGCTGTAGAATCACTAACAAGATACCTTGCAGTAGAGCTTGCTGAAAAAAATATCATCGTCAATGCTGTATCTGGTGGAGCGGTAGATACCGATGCACTAAAACACTTTCCAAACCGTGAAGAATTGTTAGATGATGCAAGAAAAAATACACCTGCTGGCAGAATGGTGGAACCTGAAGACCTTGTTAATACGGTTATGTTCCTTTTATCTGACCAAGCAAGCATGATTAGAGGTCAAACCATTATCGTCGATGGCGGTAGATCACTACTCGTTTAAATTTCTGAAAAAAAACAAAAAAATTTACTTGTTTTCTGGATAATAAAATTACCTCCTGGACAAATTAATCTTCGTGGAGGTGATTACAATGGCAAACCAAAATCCAAATCAAACATCTGCTGGAACTAACGTTCAAGAAGTTAGACAACAGAATGCACAATCTCAAGGTCAAGGTGGAGCTGGTCAATTCGGAACTGAATTCGCTAGCGAAACTAACGCTCAAGAAGTAAGACGCCAAAACCAACAAAGCCAAGCTAACAAAGGTCAAGGCAATTCTTAATTAGTACTTAACCCATAGCACTTCTTATCTCACGATAGGGAGTGCTTTTCTTGTGGAAATAATCGGATAGATTTTTTCTCAAGGTTGTGGCTTCAAATTAAGAGTGGATTGGAGCGGAAGGCATTTGAATCCTGCGGGAAATGAGGAAATGTCGAGACCCCACAGACGGAACGTCGAGGAGGCTCGCATCCCTCCCCGATGGGAATTTGCCCTTGAAAAAGCCGGCAGTTGGGCTTTTTCATAATTCCCCGCGGAAAGCTAATGCCTGTAGCGCAAAGGAACGGACTACATAAAGATTGAGAAACATCATTTTTTACAAAAAGAGCGTAAAATATATACTCTCTCGACAAAACTTTCCAAAATTAGCCATAACTAGTCAGAGGAAATAACAAAAACAGAAAGAACTCTATAGTATGATGATTTTGAGTATCCACTTGAGACCAAAGTATTGGAAGGGGACAATCAACAATGAATCGCTTTGACCAACTTGTAAGTGAACAATTAAAAACAATGGATAAGTTATTATTCATCCAATCTGAGATCGAACGCTGCCAACAACTAGAAAAAGAACTCGTAACACTCCAAAACCAAACAGAACTTAACTCAATCCAAGCAGAAATCAACAACATGAAACTAGAACTTCGCCAAATCCAAGAAACATTCGAACACCAAACAGAAGAAGTCATCCGTACATACCAAGACAGACAACAACCCATTGCTTAATATAGAAAAAATAATATTAAATAAAGTCCACTAGTGGATTGGAGCGAAAGGCAATTGAATCCTGCAGAAAGCAATTGCCTGTAGCGCAAAGGAACTTCAGGTTTAAACTGAAGAACATCAACCTTTTATTGGATAATTATTCATAAAAAAGTCCGAGCCATCAAAAAACTGATGGCTCTTTTGTTTTAAATTATGACTTTAACCGTTATAATAGGAGTAAATGGTAAAATCTTTGTTTACTAAACAGCACTTTTACATACAATTTTATCGAGCATTCGCCACAATACTATTTACCGATTTCATAATTTTTTGAAACTAGGCTTGATAAAATCAAGAAACCACTAATTGCAAATATGCTAATAGTAACAAAGCGTCCAAGATGAAAGTAGGGGAAGAGAAATGGATGCTCCCATGGAAGGAGACAGAGTACAAATACATAGCTATAAACACAATGGAAATATCCATCGTGTTTGGGATGAAACCACTATTTTAAAAGGGACGCAAAGCCTTGTAATTGGTGCAAATGATCGTACAATTGTGACAGAATCAGATGGACGAACATGGATTACAAGGGAACCGGCGATTTGCTACTTCCATTCTAAACATTGGTTTAATATTATCGGTATGATCAGGGAAGATGGGATCTATTATTACTGTAATATTAGCTCACCCTTTATTTGGGACAAAGAAGCATTAAAATATATAGATTATGATTTAGATATTAAAGTTTTCCCGGACATGACCTATATTTTATTGGATGAGGATGAATATGAACGCCATCGACGTGAAATGAGATATCCTGAACCAATTGACCGTATCCTTTGGAGCAATGTGGACAGGCTGATACGTTGGATCCGCGGGCGAAAAGGTCCCTTTGCACCAGAATTCATTGATCAATGGTATGAACGTTATTTAACGTATCGAAGGTAATGGATGAAGCTCCCTTTTAGAGTATATAGTTTCGGTAGTTAATGAAACCTGTTGAATCAAGTGGCAACAGGTTTTTATTCATGAATCACTTTTAGGAGGCCATATGGGTAGTATTAAGCGCTATATGCAGTTTGTTAGACCTTACCGATGGCAAATAGTTGGTACAATAGCAATTGGTGTTATAAAATTCACCATTCCTTTATTAATCCCACTTTTGTTGCAATATGTTGTCGATGATATTATCGGATCAAAAGAAATGTCAACCGAGGACAAGACGAGTCAGCTTTTAAAAATAATGGGCTTTGTCTTTTTTATATTTGTTGTTGTTCGTCCTCCCATTGAATATTACAGACAATACTATGCACAATGGGTAGGCAGTAAAATTTTATATGATATAAGAGACCAGCTCTTTAGGCATATCCAAAAACTAAGTTTACGCTATTATTCAAATACGAGAATTGGAGAGGTCATCTCTCGCGTTATAAATGATGTAGAGCAAACGAAAACATTTGTTATTACAGGGTTGATGAACCTCTGGCTCGATATGTTTACCATTGTTATTGCAGTAGCAATTATGGCTACAATGGACCCTCTATTAACACTTGTATCGTTGGTTTTATTTCCTTTCTACGGTTTATCAGTGAAACACTTTTATGGAAGACTTCGCTCATTAACCCGTGAACGCTCACAAGCATTGGCAGAAGTACAAGGATATCTCCACGAGCGGGTTCAAGGGATGCCTGTAATACGGAGCTTTGCAATAGAAGATTTGGAGCAAAAACGATTTGATAAGCAAAATAGCAATTTTCTAGATAAAGCATTAAACCATACGAGCTGGAATGCAAAAACATTTGCAGTTGTTAACACAATTACGGATATTGCGCCATTACTCGTTATCTCGTTTGCCGGGTATCAAGTGATTCAAGGTGATTTATCTGTTGGAACAATGGTTGCCTTTATTGCGTTTATAGATCGATTATATAATCCATTACGAAGACTAGTTAATTCTTCGACTACACTTACTCAGTCAATTGCTTCAATGGATCGTGTATTTGAATTTGTTGATGAAAAGTATGACATTGAAGATAAGCCTGATGCGAAGGATTGTCCAACGATTGAGGGGCATGTTCAATTTGAAAATGTGTCATTTCACTATAACGATGAGGATTCAGATGTGTTACATCATGTATCACTTGACGTCAATAAGGGTGAAACAGTTGCATTGGTTGGTATGAGTGGTGGAGGTAAGTCTACTCTTGTAGGGTTGATTCCGCGCTTTTATGATGTAACAGAGGGGCGTATCCTTGTAGATGGTGTTGATATTAAGGATTTAAAGGTAAGAAGCCTAAGAGATAAAATAGGAATGGTCTTGCAGGATACAATTTTGTTTAGTGATTCTGTTAAGTCCAATATCTTAATTGGAAAAGAAGATGCCACCGAAGAAGAAGTGATTGAAGCAGCCAAAGCGGCAAATGCTCATGAGTTCATTTTAAACCTACCTCAAGGCTATGACACTAAGGTAGGAGAACGTGGTGTTAAATTGTCTGGTGGACAAAAACAGAGGATTGCGATTGCAAGGGTCTTTTTAAAGAACCCACCACTGTTGATTCTTGATGAAGCAACGTCTTCACTAGACTTAGAAAGCGAACACTTAATTCAAGAAGCCTTGGAAAAACTAGCTAAGGACCGCACAACCTTTATTGTAGCTCACCGTCTATCAACTATTACACATGCTGATAAAATTGTTGTGATAGAAAATGGGGAGATTAGTGAGGTCGGAACACATAACGAGTTAATGAGAGCAGAGGGATCGTACTTCAAGTTGTTCCAGGTTCAACAATTAGATAGCTAGTGAAAAGAAGCTGTATTTACTAATTTTTTAGTAGTGCAGCTTTTTTGATTTTAGGCAAATTAATCAAACATTTGAGGAGTTGGGTTTTAACTAATAGTATTGGGCGTACTCAAAAGCACTGTAATACACAACCAAGAGCAACGGAAAAGCAAAAAAATTATCAAAATCAACAATCTTTCAATCCCCCAACATAATCAAACGCTTAGATAATAACGTCCACCCCAATTATACCAAGCCAACTAAAAAACCAATTAAACATTTATTTAGCTTTCTCAAGTACAAAAAAAAGACCAAACATCACTGTTTGGCCTAACAAGTATTAATAATTAGAAGTAAGAGTTGAAAAATCAACTGGACCTTCTTCAATTAAGTGGCATGCTGCTTGATGCTCTTTGCCTGGTACGCTGTGAAGAACAGGCTCTTCAGATGCACAACGATCCATTGCGAATGGGCAGCGAGTATGGAAGCGGCAGCCAGCTGGTGGATTGATAGGAGAAGGAACATCACCTTTTAGGATAATTCGCTCCTTTTTCTCATCCAGGTTCGTACTTGGAATTGCTGATAATAACGCTCTTGTATAAGGATGCTGAGGATTTTCGAATAAGGACTTCTTATCACCGATCTCAACAATTTTACCAAGATACATAACAATGATGCGGTCAGAGATATGACGGACAACCCCAAGGTCATGTGAGATAAACAGATATGTTAAGCTAAATTTACGCTGTAAATCCTTTAACAAATTCAGAACCTGAGCTTGAATTGATACGTCAAGAGCAGAAACAGCCTCGTCACAAATAACAAGCTTTGGATTAACAGAAAGGGCACGAGCAATACCGATACGTTGACGCTGACCACCACTGAATTCATGTGGGTGACGGTCAATTTGGTGTGCTCCGATACCAACTGTTTCTAATAAATCAACAATCTTTTGGCGTCTTTCATTTGCCGGAACTACATTTTGAATAGCAAGGGCTTCTTCTAAAATTTGACTAACTGTTTGACGAGGATTAAGTGACGCGTACGGATCTTGGAAAATGATTTGTAGATCCTTACGTTTTTTCCTCATTTTTGATTTACTAAGGTTAACTAGATTTTGACCTTCAAAATTAACCTCACCAGCATACGGGTCATCAAGACGAAGAATCGCACGACCTGTTGTTGATTTACCACAACCAGATTCACCTACGATACTAACTGTTTCTCCTTCATAAACTGTGAAGGTTACATCATCAACCGCTTTTACATGATTTACTGTACGTCCGAAAACTCCACCTTTAATAGGGAAGTATTGTTTTAGATTTTTAACTTCTAACAAAGCTTTTTTACTCATCGTTTACCTGCGACCTCCTCTACCTTATCCCATTGTTCTGTATGAATCCAGCAACGAACTTGATCTCCGTCTTCAGCTGTAACTAATTCTGGTAATTGGGAGTGACAGATTTCTCTAGCATAAGGACAACGTGGAGCAAATCTACAGCCCTGTGGAAGGTTAAAAGGACTCGGAACTGAGCCTTCAATAACTGCCAGATCTCCTTCTAAGTCTTGGTCATGTTTAGGTACAGAGTTTAATAGACCAATAGTGTATGGATGTTTAGGATCTTTAAAAATCGTTTTTACATCCGCATACTCTACCACTTTTCCGCAATACATAACAGCAACCTTGTCACACATTTCTGCTACAACCCCAAGGTCATGGGTGATGATCATTAATGAAGTACCGAGCTCCTGTTGTAGGTTTTTAATTAAATCTAGTATTTGAGCCTGAATTGTAACATCAAGTGCCGTTGTTGGCTCATCTGCGATTAGTAGTTCAGGATTACAGGCTAAGGCAATGGCAATCATAACACGCTGACGCATACCACCTGATAGCTCAAATGGATATTGCTTTGCGCGACTTTCAGGTGAAGGAATTCCAACTAGGCGCAACGCATCAACTGCTTTAACCCAAGCTTCTTTTCTACCTAGCTTTTGGTGAATACGAATCGATTCAGCAATTTGCTCACCACAGGTTAACGTAGGATTTAAGGAAGTCATTGGCTCCTGGAATATCATAGAAATATTGTTACCACGGATATTTCTCATTTCTTTCTTTGATTTATTTAATAGATTTTCACCTTTAAAGATGACTTCTCCACCAACAATCTTACCAACACCTTCTTCTAGAAGACGAAGGATGGAAAGAGAGGTAATACTTTTACCAGATCCAGACTCCCCAACAATTCCGATTGTTTTTCCTTTTTCGATTGCAAAATCAACGCCATCAACAGCCTTTACTTCGCCTTCATCTGTGAAGAATGAGGTACGTAAACCTTTTACCTCTAAAATAAGATTTTTATTTAATTCAGTCATAGTCTTTCACCGTCCTTCGTTCTAGTTCAAATCAATACGTTTATTTACTAAGCGGTACGTAATATCAACAAGGAAGTTAACAAATACAAACAGAACAGCACATACAAGAATTGTTCCTTGTACCATTGGGAAGTCATGTGCACGAATAGAGTCAATAATTAGACGACCTAAACCGTTAATCGCGAATACTGTTTCAGTAACGATTGCTCCACCTAGTAAACCTCCGAATTGTAAACCAACAACTGTTACAACAGGGATTAATGCATTACGAAGTGCGTGCTTGTAGATAACTAGTTTATCGCTTACCCCTTTAGCATAAGCAGTACGAATATAATCTTGGTTAATAACTTCTAACATACTTGAGCGAGTCATACGAGCAATAATCGCCGCTCCACCCGTTCCTAATGTGATAGCAGGAAGAATCATTTGCTCAAAGCTTCCCCAGCCGGCTACTGGTAAGACGCCTAGATTTACAGAGAATAAATAAATCAACATGATCCCTAACCAGAAGTTTGGCATCGATAACCCGAATAGAGCTACAATCATGATTGATACATCCGCAAAGGTATATTTTCTAGTAGCTGAGATAATACCTGCTACTAAACCAAGTAGTACGGATAAAGCTGTACCGATAACTGCTAATTGAACTGTTATCCAGAAACGATTTGTGAAAATTTCTTCTGTAACATCACGTTTAGTTCTGATTGATTCTCCAAGGTCACCTTGGACAGCATTAGCAACATAGCGGAAATATTGAACATGTAGTGGATCATCAAGGCCAAGGTTTTTACGCATTTGTTCAACCTGTTCAGGATCCGCGTTTTCACCTGCCATAATCTGTGCGGGATCCCCAGGAATTAAGTGCATCATTAAAAATACTGCTAATGTAACCCCGATCATTACGGGAATTGTTTGAAGTAGTCTTCGAACCATATAAATCAACATTGGTTGTCACCTTCCTTTATGAATTATCTCTTAGATTTAGGATCAAGCGCATCTCGTAAACCATCGCCAAATAAGTTAAATCCAATTACTACAAGTAAAATCGTTAACCCCGGGAATAGAGTTAAGTGTGGTGCTTGGGCAATATACGAACGGCCGTCACTTAGCATGGTACCCCATTCAGGTGTAGGTGGTTTAGTTCCCATCCCAAGGAAGGAAAGAGCACTTGCTGTAATAATTGCTGACGCGATATAAAGAGTGGCTTGTACGATAATTGGTGAAACAATGTTTGGAAGTATATGTTTGAATATAATTCGGAAATCACTTGCTCCCATTGCTTTAATTGCATCAATATATTCTAACTTTTTAACACCTAGAGTCGATCCTCGAACAATACGTGCAAATGTTGGTACCGCAAAGAAAGCAACAGCGATGATAACATTTGTTGTACTTGCACCTAAGATTGCTACGATCGCAAGAGCTAATAGGATACCAGGGAATGCAAGTAATACATCACAAATTCTCATAATTAATGAATCTATCCATCTACCATAATAGCCAGCTACAATTCCCATGATGATACCAACAAAGGCTCCTAATAATGTAGATAAAACACCTACAGTTAAAGATATTCTAGATCCGTAAAGTAGGCGGCTTAAAATATCCCTCCCTTTATCATCTGTCCCTAACCAATGTTCTGCTGATGGTGTTTCAAGCTTTTTGCTCATTACAGGCATGATATGATCATGTGGTGCTAATAAAGGAGCAAATATAGCTAGGATAACAAATACCATTACGATACAGGCTCCTACCAATGCAGCTTTATTTTTCGAAAGCTTCTTATAAAAAGCTTTCCAAGCTGTTACGTTTGTGTTTTGAACTTTAACAGGAGTGCCTGTTGCGGGTTGAAGTTGTGGTTGACTCATGTCCTTTTCCATCCTTTCTAAAAATGTAACATTTTTAATTTTTGTAATATTGTTAACACAGTTAGTATTTATAATAGCTATGTTAAGGTGAATTTACAATAGTTATATAAAGACTTTTCTAGATTTTCTAAATAATATAAATTATATAGGAAGAAAAGAGAGATTTGCATTTATTTGGAAAATATATACAACGCAAAATTGTTATTCGAATAATAAAAACCACTAATTATTTCCACTTTATTACAAAGATTACAAAAATATTAACTAAATTAAAAAAATATATTGTAAGTTTATAATTTTTAGATTATTATAAAAAGGTATAAGGTAGCTTGCCTATCTAGAAAAATTATTAGGGGGTTTAAACGAATGAAGCTTACAAAAAATTTCTTTCTACTACTAGTACTAGCTTTCGTATTTGCGTTAGCTGCTTGTAGTGGTAGCGGTGATAAAGCTACCGATAAACCAGCTGACTCAAAAGACTCAACTGATGCTCCAGCATCTGAAAGTGGCGGAGAGTTAGTATATGTATCTGGATCAGATGCACCAACTCTTGATCCACATGGTTCAAATGATACTGCAACAACTACTGCAACATCTCAAATTTTCGAAACATTAACTACGTATGCTGCTGATGGATCAGTTGTTCCATTACTAGCAACTGAGTTTAAAAGTGTAGATGAAACTACTTGGGAATTTAAATTACGTGAAGGCGTAAAATTCCATGATGGCACAGATTTCAATGCTGATGCTGTTAAATTATCTATCGAGCGTATTATTGATCCTGAATTTGCATCACCACGTGCAGTTGTACTTAACATGATCACTGAAGTGGTTGTTGTTGACCCATTAACAGTTCACGTTAAAACTGCATTCCCATTTGCTCCACTACCTGCTCACTTAGCACATAATGCAGGTTCAATCGTTGCTCCTTCTTCAATTGAAGAAGAGCGTAGTGGTGGTAAAAAAGTTGACGAAAACCCAATTGGTACTGGTCCATTCAAGTTTGATTCTTGGAACCGTGGTGCTGAAATCGTATTCGTTAAAAACGAAAACTACTGGGGAGAACTTGCAAAGGTTGACCGTGTAGTACTTAAGAACGTTCCTGAGCAAGCAACTCGTGTTGCAATGCTTGAAACTGGCGAAGCTCACGTAATGCTAGTTGGTGCTTCAGACGTTGAACGTGTAGAAGCTATGCCTGGTATTGAAATTGATAAAGTTCGTGGTACTCGTATGGACTACTTAGGTTTCAATATGCAAAAAGCTCCTTTTGACAACTTAAAAGTACGTCAAGCAATTGCTATGGCAATTAATAAAGATGACATCGTAAACGGTGTATTAGATGGTCAAGGTGTTGAAGCTGTAGGACCATTAGCTCCAACTGTAGTTGGTAACTACCAAGGCTTAACTCCACTTCCATTTGATGTTGAAGCTGCAAAAGCACTATTAGCTGAAGCTGGATTTGCAGATGGTTTTAAAACAACTCTAATGGTTAACGAAGGTAACAAAGAGCGTGCTGATATCGCTGAGTTAATTCAAGCTCAATTAATGCCACTTGGTATTGAAGTAGATATCCAAATCATCGAGTGGGGTACTTTCTTAGAGAAGACTGCTGCTGGTGAGCAAGAATTATTTATCCTTGGATGGACTACTGTAACTGGTGATGCTGACTACGGTCTATATGCATTATTCCATTCTAAGAACTTTGGTTCTACTGGTAACCGTTCATTCTACAAAAACGAAAGAGTTGATGAGCTTTTAGATCTTGCTCGTCAAAATCCTGACCAAGACGCTCGTAACGAAGCGTACAAAGAAATCTCTGAAATCCTTGTAGAAGAAGTGCCAATGGCATACCTACAACACCCTGACTTCAATCACGGTATGAATGGTATCGAAGGTTTATTTGTAAACTTCAGTGGAACTCCATTCTTCAAAGAAGTTAGCCTTAAATAATAACTAACAAAAGTAAAGCCCCCGTTCGATATTCGAATGGGGGTTTTTATTATGCATTTTTTCCAAAATCGTCATCAGCATTATGATGGGCTTGATATCGATCAATTAATGTATCAAGATGTTCCATTTCATCACTATACTCAACGATTGTTGAGATCAGTGGAAACAGGTGATACCAATCCTTTTGTGCTCGTTCATCATCAAGTTTATTATATTGAACAAATCGTTCAATAACTGATTTTTTATTGAATTCTAACTCTCCATGGAGATCCTCTGGATGAGGCTTGGTTTTACGGATGTACTTTAAAAGCACTTGTTCGTGAAAATACAATAAGTCGTTCAACTCTTCAATGATTAATTGTTGTAGATCATCTGGCATACTCTTTAATTCATTTTCAAGCCTATGCAACTTTTTTAAAGTATGAAGAGCTTTGTTGGTTGTTTTAATCATCTGGCGGTAAATAACTAATTTACGTGCTTTCACATATTTGTTCTTTTTTAAATAGTTTCGTTCTTCCTTATATAAGACGTAAAATTGCTCTACTTTTTGCATGCCGTCTTTGATTTTATCAATATCTGACTTTAAGACGCCAAATTCAGAAGCGTTTCGTGTGTTCATTCTAATCCATTTTAATATCTCTTCGGTTTGATCAACAATTTTATAATAGAGCTTCTTTTCATGCTTCGGTGGCATAAAGAACAAATTCACCACGAAAGCAGATAAGATTCCGAGCATAATCGTTGAAAACCTGAGCGCAGCAAAGGATAAAAACTCCTCTCCAGGATTCTGCATGATGGCGATAACAGTAACCACAGCAACTGGTATGGTAGTTTCAATTTTAAGCTTAATGGTAATAGCGATGACCAGGATGGATGTTAATCCAATGATAAACGGGTCATTACCAAATAATAAGACGGAGAATATCGCTAAAGCAGCACCGATAACATTTGCTTGAAATTGTTCAATAACTGATATAACTGATCGATAGATGGACGGTTGAATTGCAAAGATGGCAGCAATTCCAGCGAATACGGGTGCTGATAAGTTCAACAAGTCAGCCAGCACTAGTGCTAAAGTGATGGCTATTCCCGTTTTAAAAATGCGGGCACCAAGTTTCATTATGTACAAACCTTCCTTTGTAAAAGTACCTATATGATAGTATCTAGCCTATTATAAAATGTTTAAACAGTAAAGTCCTAATTGATTTGTCTCATCTGAAAAAAGTTATAAATAGTATATGGGGTGTTATTCGCTAGAATCCACTTCGCTTTCCGCGGGGCAGGCGGTGAGCCTCCTCGGCGCGCAGCGCCTGTGGGGTCTCACCTGTCCTGCTACTCCCGCAGGAGTCTTAGTGGATTCTAGCGAATAACGTCTACTCTGAACATAGGATTATTGAATAGAAAGAGCACTCGTGGTTGAGTGCTCTTTTCATCTAATTTATTCAGTTGAAACAGCTGGGTCAGCCTGCTCTTTAGTAGGGTTGATCTGGAAAAAGTGTTCTACTGGGTTATCAAGTAACTTCCTTAATTTCTCTGCTTCTTCGATCTGCCTATTTAGTACAAGTCCATCAATGTACTTTGTAAGCAGTTCTGCAACATCCTTTTTCCCTTTTTCAGAAAGGGTAGCAATGGAAACTTTAGCTCCCTTAGCGATACGTCTCTCAATCGCTGCTTTTGTTAAGCCCATTTCTGGTTGGTGGCGTAGATAAACGACTCCACCTGTCATTCCAGCGCAAATCCAAGGACCAGGATCTCCAAGTACAAGACCACGACCGTTCGTCATGTACTCAAACGCAAAGCCTTTAATGTTCGCGTGAACACCAATATTGCCATGTTCATTCTCATCAATTGGCTTCGTGACTTGACCACCAATAATCATATCCGCACCAGATAGACGAATTCCAGCACGTGCATCCGCATTACCTTGAACTAAGAGAGTACCACTCTGTGCACCATAGCCAAAGCCTTTTCCGACCGAGCCATTATAGAACTGGCCATCCTTGCCTTTTGATTTAAAAATAAGGATGTTTCCGCCGAAGGCAGTTTTACCGATCCCATCTTGGGCACCACCTTGGACGTGGATATTAATACCACTACTATTATAAGCTCCTAATCCGTTACCAGGGATGGAACCTTCGGTGTAGTTCAACGTGATGTCAGGTAGATTTCGGTATGAACCATCTAATCTTCCGCGTACACGGTGGCAAGATACGCGACTTCCAAGAACTCTTTGCTCTGAAGTAACAGTAGCGAATTCTCTAGAAGAATGAAGTTCCTCGATGTTGTTATCTAAATACTCAGCACCAACAGCAACTAGTAATTGTTTTTCTTCTGCACTTGCTGCCACTTCTTTATAAGGCAATTGCTCAATTTCAAGAGGCTTTAAGAGTTCAGTTAAATCCATTGAGTCAAGTCCTCGAACTTGCTCTAATAAATCGGAACGTCCAACAATGCTTTGTAGATTATCAACGCCTAATGAAGCGGTTAACGCTTTTAGCTCATTTCCAAAGGCACCAAACAAGTTAACTAAGCCCTGAACAGCGTTATCAAGTTGGCGAGGTACGAAGCGGCGTAACCCATGCTCTTTCGCTTGTGCCTCAGATTCAATTTGTGTCGCAATCCCAACATGACATGTATCAAGGTGACAGCCACGGCAGGTCGTACAACCAATAGCAATCATTGATAAAGTACCAAAACCAACGCGGTTCGCTCCAAGCAGCATAACCTTCATAACATCAAGCGCGCTTTTGATACCACCGTCTGCCCAAAGCTCAACATTTTGACGCAAGCCGGCTTCAAGTAATGCATTATGAGCAGCTTTTACACCGATTTCAACAGGTAGACCAACATGTTGTAGTGCGTGAATACGTGCAGCTCCTGTACCACCGTCAAAGCCACTTAGTGTAATAACATCTGCTCCAGCTTTAGCTATACCTACAGCAATTGTTCCGATATTCGGTACCACAGGAACCTTTACAGACACTCTTGCTTGATCATTGGCTGTTTTTAACTCAGCAATCATTTGAGCCAAGTCTTCGATTGAATATATATCATGGTTGTTAGATGGAGAGATTAAATCTGAACCAATGGTCGCATTACGAGCTTCTGCAATTTTAGCAGTAACCTTTGAACCGGGTAGATGTCCACCTTCACCAGGCTTAGCACCTTGACCAATTTTTATTTCTAATAGATTAGAAGAATTTAAGAGCTCCGCGTTTACACCGAAACGACCAGACGCAACCTGTTGTCCTCTTGTGCGAGGATACTTCCCAAGCATATCCTTAATTTCTCCGCCTTCACCATTTAGACTGATCATGTTTAGGCGTTCTGCACCCTCAGCATAAGCACGGAAAGCTATTTCATTTTGAGAACCAAAGGACATGGATGAAATGACAAATGGTAGACTATGGTCACCGACGCCAATGTTCACTTTTTCGATAGAAACGTTCTTATCTGATTTTTTCAAAGCGGTTAGATGACGAATTGTCGTAGGGTTCGATTCTTCCTGTTCTGTAAGTTTCTCTCGGTAACTATCATAATTGCCAGTTTGGGCAACATCACCGATTGATTTCCAAATACGTGGGAACATGTGAAACAGCTTACCTGGTCTTGCTTTCTCATTCTTAAAATCTTCCGCACGTTCAAGTGCATCTTTTTTAAGATTTTCAAAGTTATAAGCTACAGACTCAGAACCTAGGAAGTTTACAACTCGTAGCACATCTGCAACTTCTTCATTCAGGCCGATGGCTGAGAATAATCTACCATAACCACGTAGCTCATGAATTCCGATCGTTGAAATGACCTTTTCTAACCCTTTATTCAACGCCGTAAATAAGTGAACTGAAGGCTGAATTGTTTCTTCAACAACCGTTGCAAAAAGTAAATATGGACTAATAATATTTGCACCAAGACCGTAAGCAACAATGATATCATGCAATGAACGTATCGCTCCTGAACGAAGGAGGATCGAACAATGACGGCGAATCTGCTTACCTACTAATGCTTGGTCGACCGCAGCTAGAATTAAGTGTGGATCAATCCATAGATTCCCATTCTGATGGGCATTCGCATCATCAATAATTAATAGAGATTTACCTTGCTCTACCGCACTCTCAGCCTCTTTTGCAAGGCGAGTAAGTGCATCTTGTAAACTCTCATTCTCTGTATAAGTTGCGGATAAATAATGAGTTAGCTTTTTCTCGGAAAATGCATTCACAACCTGATCATATGATGGTTGACCTAGTTTTGAAGAACAATCATAGCCCTGACTTCCCTCAATTAACAAAGGTGAAGAAAGCTCGATCACAAAGTCATTCTTGTCATCAGAAACAAGGGAAGGGCGCTTTCCGATAATGGAACGTGTTGAAAAATGTTCTGTTTCACGATCACGATCAATGGCAGGATTTGTTACAACAGCTACACTTTCTTTTATAAAATCTGCTATATTTTTTCTACCAGGATCAATAGCTGCAAGTGGGGCATCATGACCTAATGAACGAATAGGCTCTGCACCTTTTTCAGCCATTTGTTCAATCAGTTGGATATGCTCACGGTCCCAGCCAAATGCAGAATATTGACCGTTGTGAACTGTAGATGATTTTGTTACTGTAATTGTTTTTGGAAAAGAAGGTGTGGATAATCTAGTGCGATAATTTGCGACATCTACTCTGTTTTTCACTCTTTTATAAACCTCTTCTTGAAAATCTCCGTAATGGAAAACTTGCATCGTGTCATTAGTATCCCAGCGCATACCAACTTTTTCACCAGGAGAAAGTGGTTTGGGCTCAGCCGTATACTCAGTAGAAGGGATAATGCCTGGCTCAGACGCAAATAGATAAGAAGCTTCCGTTTCAAGCATCCATACAGGTCTTAGACCAAGAGCATCCACACTAAAGACGGCCTCTTCACCAAATCGTGAAATAATTCCTGCAGGTCCTTGTGCAAAATGACCCCAAGCTTCACGAGCATAAGTATATAAATCTTGTAAATGCTCAGGATAGGCCTTCATTTCATTGATAATTGGAGGGAACATAAAGTCAACAGCCTCAAATAAGCTATAGCCATCACGTGAAATAAGGGTATCGATTGTTCGGTTCAAATCCTGTGAGTCACTTCCGCCATCTGTAAGCGGAACATGAATCATCCTAGCCTCATCGCGAAGCTTTGCAATGGTATTAATTTCACCATTATGACCTAGCAAGCTGAAGGGCTGAACTCGGAAAAAATTAGATAATGTATTCGTTGAATAACGGTTATGTCCTAGAGTCATCGTTGAAGCCACTAGTGGGTTGGCCAAATCATGATAATACTTAGGTAAAATATCACCAGCACCTAACACCTTATAAACGGCATGATAATTACTAAGTGAAGCAACATGTACATTTCCACAGTCTTCGATATCAATAGAAACATTAAATAGGCATTTTGATAGATTCTCAAGAGATTGTGCTAATAAGGCAACCTGCCAAAAAAGAGGTTCCTGCTGTGAGGCGATTGGACCAAGAGCGCTTGAAGATATCGCTTCATCTGTTTCAAAAATAAGATCTAATCCATTTTCGTGGAAAAGTTGACGAATGGAGCTTTTCTTTTCTTCAAGGTCAATATGTTGATTGATAAAAAAGTGACCAACGACAAAGCTTTTTTTATCAACAACACTAGGATCAACTCCAGCTTTACCTAGCTTTTCTGTCCAAAGCGCTTTGGGAATGTCGATGTGGATACCTACTCCGTCTCCTTCACCATTGATAAATCCTGCACGGTGATTCATTGTCACGAGGGCATTAATACATGTATCAATATTCAATTTTGTGGGGATTCTTCTTTTTTCAATAGCGGATACGATTCCACAGGCATCATGCTCCTGATGGTGGAAATCTCTGAACGTACTCGGACTCCAATTTTTTTTCATATATCCGGCGGCTTTTTGAGGAGGGTATTATTAATAATGGATTTAAAAAGAATTGGTTTTATTCAAGTAATGAATTCTTTACATTCCCCCTACTTACAGCCTTCACCTCCTGTAAGTTTTTGTTTGCATAAGCTTATTGTAAGACTATGTTAATAATAGTGATTACACGGTGTAAAAAAGAACAAATAAAATAAATTTTCAGAAAAGTATACTTTATCTTAACATAGGGAAAAATTGAAATCAATTATGTATTCATCCAATTGGATAGAGTATTCATTTTATTCGGACTGCTCAAAACAGTAGGGAGTAAGGTGTAAACGTTTTCAAAGAAAAAATAAAAAAGTTAGGGGAAGTGAAAATCCCCTAACGTTGGAAAAATGTATATTTATTCACCGGACATGATTTTAAAAGAATGTTCAACAGCTTTTAATGTAACATCTAAATCTTCTTCTGAGTGTGCAATTGTTAGGAACCAAGCTTCATATTTTGAAGGTGCTAAGTTAATTCCTTGTTGAAGCATTAGTTTGAAAAATGTAGCAAACATTTCTCCGTTTGTATTTTCTGCTTGTTCATAGTTCACAATTTTCTCATCAGTAAAGTAAATCGTTAGAGCACCTTTTAATCTGTTAATCGTGATAGGAATGTTATAGGTTTTAGCATGTGTTAAAATTCCTTCTTCTAATATAGCTCCAAACTTATCAAGTTGTTCATACACACCTTCTTGTTTTAACACCTCAAGGCAGGCAATACCAGAAAGAATGGAAGCGGGATTTCCAGCCATTGTCCCAGCTTGATACGCAGGACCGAGTGGTGCAACTTGCTCCATAATTTCTTTTTTACCACCATAGGCTCCAATTGGAAGACCTCCACCAATAATTTTACCTAAGCACGTTAAATCAGGTTTAACCCCTAATAGATCCTGCGCACCACCATACATGAAGCGAAAAGCAGTAATGACTTCATCATAAATTACAAGAGCGCCAGCTGAATGGGTTAGTTCATTTACCTGCTCTAAGAAGCCTTCGAATGGTTCAACAATACCGAAATTCCCTACAATAGGCTCAACTAACACGGCAGCAATCTGATCTCCCCACTTATCAAGGGCGTCACGTAAAGGTTCAATCTCATTAAAAGGAACCGTGATAACCTCCTGGGCAATGCTTTTAGGAACACCAGCTGAATCCGGTGTACCTAATGTTGAAGGCCCAGAACCTGCAGCTACCAACACTAAATCAGAATGGCCATGATAACACCCAGCGAATTTAATGATTTTATCTCTTCCTGTATACGCACGTGCAACACGAATCGTCGTCATAACCGCTTCTGTTCCTGAGTTTACAAAGCGGACCTTATCTAATGAAGGCAATGCTTCTTTTAACATCTTTGCGAATTTGATCTCATGAGGGGTTGGTGTACCGTACAGTATTCCATTTTCAGCCGCCTCTTGAATCGCTTTAGTAATATGAGGATGAGCATGTCCAGTAATAATCGGCCCGTATGCTGCTAAATAATCAATATACTTATTGCCATCAACGTCCCAAAAGTATGCCCCTTTTGCTCTTTCCATCACAACTGGAGCCCCACCTCCGACCGCTTTGTAAGAACGAGATGGACTGTTTACACCACCTACGATATGTTCAAGTGCTTCTTTATGTAATTCTTCTGATTTAGAGAAGTTCATATAAATACCTCCATTACTTATTTCAAAACATCCTAGGTTATTTTAGCATGAATTGAGAAGGTTTTCGACAAATGCCACGTACTTGTCGACTTCAGGTTGAGATGATGATTCGACAAATGCCGACATATGCCACGTAATTGTCGAATCATCCTTGATCAGTTCCTTCTATATAATGCGATTCGACATCTGCCACACGTACTTGTCGAATCATCTTTGATTAGTTCCTTCTATATAAAATGTCGAAGGAGATTGTCCATATAAAGGTACTAAGTTAACCAAGCCTTTCGTATACATAAACGAACCCTATTAATAGAGGTGGTAGGTTTGTTTCCCTTATTTATTTTATCTATGGTCATAGCAGGTTTAGTGATGAGCATAAAATCCCTTTTTTCAATGAGTCGGAAGAAAAATCAGTACATCTCCTTTGAAAATATTGTATTACTCTTTTTTATCTATATAACGGTGTTACTTGGATTTGGAGTTATTTATACGTCTTTTATTATGTTAGGAGCACCGATTTTAATCGAAGATGGGACATACATAAGTGGTGACTTTTTCTCGGTACTTCAGGACTCCATGTACTTTAGTGCGATCACTCTTTTTTCGGTTGGATATGGAGATATTACGCCAGTTGGTGTTGGACGTTGGTTGTCAATTATTGAAGCGTTACTAGGGTATATAATGCCCACTGCGTTTGTAGTTCGTTCAGTTGTAAGTTATGAAAGGGACTAACATTTGTATTCCTGCCTAGTTTCCGATAATCTAGAGGCAAAGACTAGTTTGAGGAGGAAATGAAATGTCAGTTGAAGTAGGAAAGGTTGCACCAGATTTTGAATTAGTATCAACTAATGGAGAAATGGTTAAATTATCAGACTATAAAGGAAAGTATGTTGTCCTTTATTTCTATCCAAAGGACATGACACCTGGGTGTACGACTCAAGCCTGTGACTTCCGTGATCACCATAAAAGCTTTTCTGATGTAAATGCGGTTATTCTTGGGGTTAGCCCGGATTCTGCAGAGAAACATCAAAAGTTTACAGAAAAATATGATTTACCATTTCAACTTCTAGTTGATGATGAGCATAAAGTAGCTGAATTATATGATGTCTGGAAACTTAAGAAAAACTTCGGGAAAGAATATATGGGGATTGAGCGTTCTACTTTTCTTATTAATCCTGAAGGCCAAATCGTAAAAGAGTGGCGTAAAGTTAAGGTTAAAGGCCATGTGGAAGAAGCGTTGGAAGAAATAAAAGGAATATAATTAGCCTATTTTTCAAAACACAGGCATACGTCTATACAAAATGACTGCCAGGTGAGTATTGTATGAGTGTAGGGCATACCTCCTCAGATGTTAGCGTGATTGAAGTGCGGGAATTGATTTCCCGCACCCTTTTTTTATGGCAGAGATTCTAGATCTCTTTTTTCTTTATTTTCTTAATCGTTAAGACTTGATAATATAGATAATAGATCAATACAGGGGGTATCATAATGAAAATATATACACGTACTGGTGACAAAGGAACAACTTCATTAATTTATGGAGAGAGAGTATCAAAAAATGATTTAAGAGTTGAGGCATATGGTACTTGTGATGAAGCAAATTCATTTATAGGTTTAGCTCTAACTCATATTCAAAAGGCTACGTACAGTGAAAAAGATGACGTTATACAAATCCTACGTAAAATACAAACGACACTATTCCATGTTGGAGCAGAGTTGGCAACACCAACAGGTAAGGAAGTAAAGTGGAAATTAACTGAAGAAGACATTAAAGAATTAGAGGCTGTTATTGATACATGGGATCAGCAATTACCACAATTGACTAACTTCATTTTACCAGGAGGCGGCGAAGCGGGTGCTGTTCTACATATTGCAAGAACGATAGTAAGGAGAGCTGAAAGAAGGTCTGTTGCTATTGGGGATGAAGTGAATCCGTTAGTTTCTTCTTATTTAAATCGCCTTTCTGACTTTTTATTTGTTGCAGCAAGGTTTATAAACTTTAAAGAAGGAAAAGGAGAGCCAACACTTCACCAATAAAAATAAGAAAGTGATTCTCAAAGTGATTAAAATCCTTCAATAATCATATAGTAAACGTAGAAATATTGACAAAAGTAGGAATCACAAGGTACACTAATTATAAATATTATAAAGTAAGAATATCTTTATTTAGAAAAGAGGTGCATGGCGATGTCTAATAATCAACTAAAAGAAGCGCTTGAAACGTTAAAGGAGACAGGGGTCAGAATCACTCCTCAACGTCATGCGATACTTGAATATTTAATAAATGCCATGTCTCATCCGAGCGCAGATGATATATATAAAGCACTCGAAGGGAAATTCCCGAATATGAGTGTTGCTACCGTTTATAATAATCTAAGAGTATTTCGTGAAGTTGGTCTTGTAAGAGAGTTAACGTACGGAGATGCTTCTAGTCGTTTTGACTATATTACAACTGATCATTATCATGTGATTTGTGATAACTGTGGCAAAATTGTCGATTTCCATTATCCAGGCTTAGATGAGGTAGAAGCGTTAGCTTCTCATGTTACTGGGTTTAAAGTGAATAGACACCGAATGGAAGTTTACGGAGAATGCCCGGATTGCCAGAAGAAAAATGCACATTAAAAAAGCCGATAGCGAGTAGCTATCAGCTTTTTTTATTTTAAACCTTTACGATTGTAGCTCTCGTCAAATTCTTTTCCTTCAAGTGTGGGATCTAGTGTTAGTGTTTCATTGCAGTACATGCAGATATCGACTCTTCCAAGCATTTTCGTTGCTTTATTGCAGGAAGGGCAGACAACTTGAATGGTTTTCGTTGAAAGCATCCCAATCCAAAAGTAAACGACTGTACTAGCGATTATAAAAAGAAGCCCCAATAACATAAAAATGGTCATTGCCCAAACGGACTCACGGAAGAAGATACCTCCATACATTACGGCAAACCCAACAAAGATTAAGATAAGAGCAAACGATCTAATTTTATTAATTTTACTAGAATATTTTAATGCCATCTTCATTCCTCCTATACATACTATACCATATTACATAATAGCTTTAAAAAGGGGAAATTTTGTGGTTGAAAACTTTCTATTTGGAAAGGGTTTATTGATACTCCTGTCGAAAGTATTACTCAACTATAAATATGGAGGACAGTTGAATGGAAGATTTGTTACGTCCTATTTATCAAGAAAGAGCGAGCCAACCAAACACACTAGGAATCATTATGGTAGAAAAAGCAAAAAGCTTATTAGCGATTACCGACTCATTTGATACTGTGATACTAGTGATTGTGAAAGAGCAAGAAAAACAGATGACAATAAGACATTATGAATACGAAAATCAAAAAGCTTCCTTATATACCGTGAGGGACGAACAGTTGAGAAATTGGCTACTATACGGGACTAACCGAAAAGTCTCGGAATGGGTACTTCATGGAAAGGTTCTATTTGACCGAAATGAATATATCCAACGCTTAAAAGAAGAGTATCATGAATTTCCTATGTCCGACCGTCAAAAGAAAATCGGTATCGAATTTGCTAAGTTAATAAGAAGATATCAGGATGGAAAAAGTTTTTTAGCACAGAAAAATTACCTGGATGCCTATAACAACATTGTGCATGCTCTTCATCATTTGGCAAGACTATCTGTGATTGAAAAAGGATTTCATCCAGAAGTAACTGTCTGGAATCAAGTGAAGCAAATGGAACCCGAGATACATAAGCTTTATCAGGAATTAATTGAAAGTGAAGAGCCAATTAATAAAAGACTTGAGCTACTATTCCTTGCAAGTGAATTTCTAATTCATTCTCGAGCTGCAATTGGAGGAAAACACTTAATCACTGTTCTAAGTGAAAAAACTGAAACGTGGTCATACAGTGAACTTGAAGAACATCCGGAATTAGATTCGTATAATGTTGATTTAGAAGTGTTACTAGAATATCTTATTGAAAAAAGGCTAGTATCCGTTCAAAGAATCGTGACAAAAGGTGTGGGTATTTACCATAGAAGATATACTGCCCTGAGCTGATTTGAATGTATGGCTCCTATCAACTAGAATAGGAGCCATTTCACACTAAAAAGTTTTTCTGAAAAAGTATTGACTCTATAAAACAATACATGGTATATTATATTTTGTCGCTGCGATACACAAACAACAGCGATAAAGAAAAACAAAAAACATGTTGACTTGAAAAACACAACATGTTATATTAATAAAGTCGCTTACGAGCGATTGAGTAAAAAAGTTCTTTGAAAACTGAACATAACACAAGCGTCAATGTTTGTTTTAAAATTTGTTTTAGCTATGAGCTAATCAACTCTATTGGAGAGTTTGATCCTGGCTCAGGACGAACGCTGGCGGCGTGCCTAATACATGCAAGTCGAGCGGTTTTTAGGAAGCTTGCTTCCTAAAAATAGCGGCGGACGGGTGAGTAACACGTGGGCAACCTACCTATAAGACTGGGATAACTTCGGGAAACCGGAGCTAATACCGGATAATATAAGAGATTACATGATCTTTTATTGAAAGATGGCTTCGGCTATCACTTATAGATGGGCCCGCGGCGCATTAGCTAGTTGGTGAGGTAACGGCTCACCAAGGCGACGATGCGTAGCCGACCTGAGAGGGTGATCGGCCACACTGGGACTGAGACACGGCCCAGACTCCTACGGGAGGCAGCAGTAGGGAATCTTCCGCAATGGACGAAAGTCTGACGGAGCAACGCCGCGTGAGTGATGAAGGCCTTCGGGTCGTAAAACTCTGTTGTTAGGGAAGAACAAGTACCGTTCAAATAGGGCGGTACCTTGACGGTACCTAACCAGAAAGCCACGGCTAACTACGTGCCAGCAGCCGCGGTAATACGTAGGTGGCAAGCGTTGTCCGGAATTATTGGGCGTAAAGCGCGCGCAGGTGGTCCTTTAAGTCTGATGTGAAAGCCCACGGCTCAACCGTGGAGGGTCATTGGAAACTGGGGGACTTGAGTACAGAAGAGGAAAGTGGAATTCCACGTGTAGCGGTGAAATGCGTAGAGATGTGGAGGAACACCAGTGGCGAAGGCGACTTTCTGGTCTGTAACTGACACTGAGGCGCGAAAGCGTGGGGAGCGAACAGGATTAGATACCCTGGTAGTCCACGCCGTAAACGATGAGTGCTAAGTGTTAGAGGGTTTCCGCCCTTTAGTGCTGCAGCTAACGCATTAAGCACTCCGCCTGGGGAGTACGGTCGCAAGACTGAAACTCAAAGGAATTGACGGGGGCCCGCACAAGCGGTGGAGCATGTGGTTTAATTCGAAGCAACGCGAAGAACCTTACCAGGTCTTGACATCCCGTGACAACTCTGGAGACAGAGCGTTTCCCTTCGGGGAACACGGTGACAGGTGGTGCATGGTTGTCGTCAGCTCGTGTCGTGAGATGTTGGGTTAAGTCCCGCAACGAGCGCAACCCTTGATCTTAGTTGCCAGCATTCAGTTGGGCACTCTAAGGTGACTGCCGGTGACAAACCGGAGGAAGGTGGGGATGACGTCAAATCATCATGCCCCTTATGACCTGGGCTACACACGTGCTACAATGGATGGTACAAAGGGCTGCAAAACCGCGAGGTTGAGCGAATCCCATAAAACCATTCTCAGTTCGGATTGCAGGCTGCAACTC